>JBAWCX010000602.1:0-6721 GCA_049590495.1 Binatus sp. (SeqCode) | reverse complement strand
GCTCGATTCCCTCGGCGCGGGCATGGCGTGGGGTGGCGCCGTTGTGGCAGCCGCCATCATCACGATAGTTCTGATGACGCCGTACGCTGAGCAGTTCGCCAATCGAGGGACGCCCCCGACCGTGGCGCCGGTGGCGAATCAAGTAGCGGACGCGACCGCCAGCGAGCCGACGATGGCGGACAACGATTCTCACGCCGATATCTCTCGGCTCGAGTCGCAGAATCATTCGGTCGCAGTATGGAGCGAGCCTCGCAGGGACACGACGGTCATTTGGTTACCGGATCAGCCTTAGGCCGCTATGACGCTGCGCCCCGGTAGCCTCACCTTCCTCATCATTGCGATCACGTTGGGAACGCCAGGGTTCACTTATGCCCAGGCGTCGCCGAGGCAGGTTAACGTTTATATCGATTCGGTGATGGCGGCGGACACCAACGAGGGGACCGATCCGCGGCTGGCGCCGATGGGCGCGAAGCTGCGGGGCCTTTTCGGCTTTTCGACCTACAGCCTGATCGGTCACAACGAAGGCGAGACCGATTGCGGCAAGATGATCGCGTTCACGCTGCCGGGCGGCAAGATTCTTCACGTGCAGCCGCGCGCCGTCGACGGCGACATGATCGCGATGGAGATCGTGCTGTTCGACGGAACACGTCCGATGATGACCACCGACCTCAAGCTCAAGAATAACGGGACGTTGATCGTCGGCGGCCCGCGCTACGAGCAGGGCATGATGATCATCTCGATCGGCGCGAGCACCGGCGGATTGCAGCCGATGCAGGCGCAAAGCACGCCACCGGCCGAAGCGACTACCCGCTAACAATTCGCGACAGTCAAAGCGGATCGAAGTACGGCGCGACGCGCCCGTCGAAGTGGAACTCGCGCGCGACTTCAACCCATCGTCGGTCGGGCCAATGCAGCGGCTCGGGCAAGCGGTCGAGCGGGTAGAAACCAGCGGCGAGCGTCTCGAGCGGATTCGGCTTAAGCTCACCGCCGACGATGACGCAGTAGAAAAGCATCGAGTAGATATGCCGTCCGGGCGAGCCGGCCTTGTGACTGTCGCTGACCGTCATCAATCGCTCCGGGCGCACGATTAGGCCGGTCTCCTCGAGAGCTTCTTTGGCCACATTTTCGGCCGGAGAGATTCCCACGTCACAGAACCCCGTCGGATACCACCACTTGCCGGTCGGCCGCTGAATCATCAGCAGCTCGTTCCGATGGTTGAACGCGATGATACCGACCCCAACAGCCGCCGTAACGTAGCCGTAGTAGCCGGCGACGACTTCGCTTCGCCATCGCGCACGCAACGCTTCGGCATCTTCGTCGGTGGCGCCCTCGACGATCGATTGCATCCGCGCCGCTTCTTGCAACAGTTGGTCGTAGCGCTCGGAGTCGAAGCCGTCGGGCTTGAAGGCAAGTCCGGTGCGCGCGATCGCGGTTATGCGTTCGATAAAGCGCGCCAGTTCGGCGAGCAGATCAGAATCCGGCATCGGAAAATTTCCTTGTCGCGAAATCGCCAGGAACTATAGCATGGTCGCACAGTGCGATTCCGATGAAGCTCATTCTCAGCCGTAAAGGATTCGATTCGGCGCACGGCGGATGCCCGAGCCCCATACTGGATGGCGAAATGTGTCCTCTTCCGATTCCCGATGCGAAAGCACCGACGCGATACGCGAAAATTTCTGCGTTCAACGGCACGTCAATCGCTAAAATTGTCGAAGACCTGACTGGCGGTCGCGTCAGTCGAAGCGACGGCGCGCATCTCGATCCGGATTTGCGCCGCGATTCGCTCGCGCGCGCCGCGGGATGGCGTCCAATCTTCGGCCAGGCAGCGGCCGCGCAGAGTCATCTTGCGAATCAGAAGATAGGTCGCGGCGATCTGTTTCTTTTCTTCGGATGCTTTCGCCGCGCGGAGAAAGTCGCGGGCGTTGTTCGCTTCGGGCGGGACGCGCCGAAGCTCCACGTCATCTTCGGATGGCTCCAGGTCGGCAAAGTGGCGCGAGCCACTGGCGACCTGGTCGCGGAAGTGCCGTGGGCCGACGGACATCCGCATCTGGCGTCGCCTGAGCGATACAAGAACAACACTCTCTATTTCGCCAGCGACCGTCTCTCGTCGATTGGAATCAAGGCGAGCGGCGCCGGAACCTTCGACCGAATCAAACCCGAGCTGATACTCACACAGACAGACTCAAATTGTTCGGTGTGGCGGTTGCCGCGATGGTTCGATCCAGCCGGCCGCTCTCCGCTCACCTATCACGGCAAGCCGACGCGCTGGACGACCTGCGCGACCTCGATGCGCCTGCAGTCCGTCGGTCGCGGGCAGGAATTTGTGCTCGACATGGGTCAATATCCCGAAGCGAGGACGTGGTTGCGATCGATCTTCCGCGCCGCCGGTCGCTAGCGACTCGACGCGGCGTTGCACACCGACCACGCCGCTTCGGCCAGCGCGGGCACCCGCTCCTTACTGCCGGCGAACAGCGGATCGTCGGCCTGTCCGAGCACGAATCGCGCGTAGCTGCCCTCCATGATGATCGCAAGCTTGTACAGCGCAAACGCCTGGTAGAACGGAAAATCGCGCATCGCGCGCCCGGTGCGGCGCTCGTATCGGTCGATCATCTCGCGCCGCGTCAGCCATCCCGCCGCGGCTTCCATGCTGGCGATCACGCCGCCCGACGCGCGGTCGGTCGGGTCGGGCCAGTAGGTCAGCATCCAGCCGAAATCCGCGAGCGGATCGCCGATGGTGGACATTTCCCAATCGAGGACGGCGATCGCGCGTGCGCTTTTTGGATCGAACATCACGTTGTCGAGCTTGTAGTCGCCGTGGACAATCGTCGGCGCCGGCGAATTCGGGATTCGCGCGCGCAGCCACTCCTTGACGTTCTCCATCACGGGCAGCGGGCGGGTGTGCGGAATGGTGCGCTCGAGCTGGTCGGTCCATCGCTTGAGCTGGCGTTCGAGATAGCCGTCGGGCCGTCCGAAACCCTCCAGGCCAGCCGCGCGCCAATCGACTTCCTGCAGCGCGACGAGCACATCGACCATCTGCTCGCTGACGCGCCGGCGCAACTCGGGAGTTTGCGCGAAATGCCGGTTGTCGGCTCGCACGACGTCGCCGCGCATGTACTCCATCAGGTAGAACGGAGCGCCGATATACGACGGATCGTCGCACGCCGCGTAAACGCGCGGCACCGGCACGGCAGTATCCTGCAGAGCCTTGAGCACGCGATATTCGCGCATCACGTCGTGCGCGGTCGGCAGCAGCGGCCCGCGCGGCGGCCGTCGCAGCGCCCACGAATTGCCGTCGAAATGAACCAGGTGAACCTCGTTGGAATGCCCGAACGAAATATTTTCGGATCGAAGCGCCCCGGTGTCGCCGAGCTTGCGCTCATCGAGGAACCGCTTCAGGCCGGCGAGATCGACGGTCGCCGATGGTCCAGTTTTTTCCTGCGTCGAAGTACTCATCGAGGCGTACTGTTTTCGCAAACGTGGCGCGCGGTCAAGTGTCGAGAGGAGATGGCGCGCGAGAAGTAGGTTGCTGGGTATAGACAGACGCCCTGTCCGGCCATCATGGCCGGACAGAGCGTTTCGTTTCGAGCTATGACCGCGCCGTCTCGGCCGCTACTTTCCGATCCCCGTTAGCTTGACAGTATGGACGCCCGGCGCGTTCGTCCCGCCGGCGCAAGCGTTGGCGTAGGTTCCCGGATCGCTCGTGAGGGTCACGTCCTCACAAGCGCTCTCTGTCACGTGGCTGCCCGTGGTGCCTGCGGTCGCGGTGAATGTCACCGGGTAGCAGGTCACATTCGCCGCTGTCCCAACCGGGCAGGTCCCCGGAATCGAACCGACGGAGAAACCCACGCCATTGTACGGTGCGGGATGGGCCGCGCTGCCTATGCTGATTCCCAAAGCGGTGGGCGCCGCAAAGGTCGAAACGCTCGTCGGCGGCTCCGCCAGGTCGGTCACCTTCAGCACATTCGCCGTCACTGACGGTCCACCGTTCACCGCCGTTCCGACCGCAGCGGTGGCGCCCACCGTGTCGGGCACCGTCGTGGCCGTGATCGCAACGGTGTGCGGCGACGTCGCCAAGTCGGGGCTGGCGCTGATCGTCAAAGTGGCGGACTCGCCCGGCGGCGTCAAAGCGCTCGGCGAGTAGGTGAAAGCAATCGTGCACGAACTGGTCGCGGGGACGGTCGGCGCCAGGATCGTGCCGCCGCAGGTACCGCTGCTAGCCAGAGCGAAGCCGGTCGCGCTTTGCGTGATGCTCGGGGTCAGCGTGACTTGCTGCGATTGCTTGTTGGTGATGGTCACGAACTTCGTGACCGTTTCGCCAAAATGCTGGTTCTTGATCGTCACAGTTGCGGGTGAGGTAGTCACGTCGACCGTGCCTGTCCCCTCCATGTTAATGGTCTCGGTGCCCGCTGGCGTGCCCTCCGGGGCATCATCCACGATCGTCAGCGTCCCGGTGCGGCCGTTGGTCGAACTTATCGCGCTCGGCGTGAAGCTGATGGTGATCGTGCAAGTGTCAGGGGACGGTCCCACAGTATACGGGTAACCCGTCGAGCCGCACGAACCGCCGCCAGTAACGTTGAACTCAGGGGTTGCAGAGCCGTCAGTGCTTGCCACGGTCACGCTGTAGATGACCAATGGAGCCTTGCTCTTGCTTGTCACCGTGACGGTCTTGATGGTCGCCGAGGTCTGCCCGGCAACTTCGGAGCCGAACGCAAGCGTCGCCGGCAAGTCGCTGCCGTTGGGCGTCGGGGTCGCGGATGGTGTGGCGGTCTTGGTGGCCGTGACCGTCGGCGTCCGAGTCTTCGTCGCAGTCGCAGTTCTGGTTGGCGTCGGCGTTGCGGTTTTGGTTGGTGTAGCGGTCCGGGTTGCGGTCGCAGTTGTAGTCGGCGTCGCGGTGGCTGTCGGCGTCGCAGTGGTAGTTGCCGTCGCGGTGGCAGTCGGCGTCGCAGTCTGGCTTGGCGCAAAGAGGGCGACGGAGGTCAGCACTCCGCCTTGGCCGGTCGAAAACGGTGAACCTGGAACCTGGTTCAAGTAGATGTAGGTCAGCGTAGGATCGGCGGTGATCGCCATCACGCTCACCAAGTTGCTCCCCGCCGTGCTCGAGCCCTCGTTGCCGGCCACATAGACAAAACTCGAGCCAGGATCAGTCGCCATCCCCGCGGGTACGATCGGGTAGGTCGGGAAAGGCGCGCTGAAGTTGGCCGCCGAGAAGGCGTCCACCGCCATCGAGGGCTGAAGCATCGCGTCCTGCTCACTGAGGAACAGCAAATTGTTAGGACTTACGAGAACGTTCTGGGCGGAGAGGATAGTTAATTCTGGAAGGCTGAGAAATTCATTCGGCGAGAATGGCGACAGCGCGCCGTCGAAACCCACGTCGAAAATATCGACGTACGCTGGATCGCTCTGGAATCCTGAGAACAGTGAGTAGCTCCCGAACACATTGCCGAAGTCGATTCCCGCGACACCGCAGTCAGTGCATGAAACCGACGGGCCTGAAAAAGGTGAACCGCCAACCTCCTCTGCGAGCAATCCGCTGCCCGGGTCGATGCTGAAGACCGCGATCTGATTGGAGCCGAGCAGGCCAACCGCCAGGTAATTGCCGTCCGGTGTGACCTTGGTGCTAACCGGCGTTGACTCTCCATTGCCCAGCGCAAGGGGCGTCGGCGAATAAAGGGCCGTCAGGGCCCCGCTCGGAGCCACGGAAAACGCCTGGATGTCTGACGAGCCCGCATCCACCGCATACAGGAACTGGCCGTTGGGCGTGACCGCTAGTGAGATCCCTTGCCCGAGGCCGGTGGTGCTGTTGCCGCCGGTGGCAGTCGGAGAGCCCGGGGCGAGTTGGAGTGATCCGTCGGCCGGATTGATTTGAAAAACGCTCACGTTGTTGCTGCCGGAGTTGCTGGCGAACAGCAGATTGCCGTTGATCACCACGGCGCTTGGAGCGAGCAGGGAGCCAGTGAGCCCGCCGGACCCGCCGGTCGCGAACGGCGAGCTCGAAACCGCAGACAGCACACCGTTAGTGGCCACAGAAAATGCCGAGACGGTGTTCCCGGTGGCGACGTTGTCGTTGGTGTAGACGAAGTTTCCGCTGGCCGGCGCCGGCGTGGGAGCCGGGGTCGGGGTCGGCTGCGCGCTCAGCGGATGGTTCAGGAAAAAGGCGAACATCGAAGCCGTCTGGTCAAAGGGCCACCGCGCGTGATTATCGTATCCCTCCGCCGCGGTTCCGCTCGGGATAGAGTCGCCAAGCGGATCGATCCCACAGGTGGGGTCGCACGCGCCGGTAACGATCGGGCCTGGACTCTGGTTATTCCACAAGTTTGGGTTGCTTGGATCGTATGGTGTCCCGCTCCAGTCGAGGATCGTGTCCTGAAGAGATGCCCCCGCGTTCGCGAGTTGTTGCGACATCAATTCGCCGCTGGGACAGAGACCCACGATGTCGCACGCGTTGTGCACATGCAGCAGCGGTACCAGCGGCGCCGAAAGTTGAATCTGCGAGCTGATCGCGGGCGCGGTCACGACCGGCACCTGCGCGCAAGGATCAACCGCGTCCTCCCACGGGTTCGGCGACGAGTACGGCGCCGCAGCCGCGACCCCTGGTCGGTTCAGCGCGTAGCTAAAAGCCATCGCGGCGCCGTTCGACCATCCGCTGACATAGATTCGGTCGGGGTCCACCTCGTTGGTCGCTTGCAGTTGCGCGATGAAGTAGTCGATCGCAGCCGCGTCA
>JBAWCX010000601.1:0-7350 GCA_049590495.1 Binatus sp. (SeqCode) | reverse complement strand
GCCGAGGGCACCGGCGTCATCGCGGCGGGCGGCGTGCGCGCGGTCGTCGAGCTCGCCGGCATCCGCAACATTCTGACCAAGCGCCTGGGCTCCTCGAATCCTCACAACCTCGTCAAGGCGACGCTCGAGGCTCTGGCCGAGCTGCGCAGCACCCAGGATATCAATCGTCTACGCGGCCGCACCCCGAATCATCCAGAAGCCGCCGCCTGATCGAGATTTAACGTGGTTGATCAATACAATGTCAGATAAAATTCGCGTCAAACTCGTTGGCAGTCCGATCAGCACCAATCGCCGCGTCCGCGAAACCGTCAAGGGCCTCGGCCTCGGCAAAGTCGGCAGCGTGCGCGAACTGAAGCGCAGCGCCGCGGTCGAAGGGATGGTCAAGCGGTTGAAACATCTCGTCGTCGAGCTCAAGGATTAAAGGCTCCGTCATGGATTTGAAGGATTTGAAACCATCGCCCGGCTCGACCCATCGCAAACGCCGCGTGGGCAGGGGCATCGGCTCCGGCCACGGCAAGACCGCGGGCCGCGGGCATAAGGGACTCGGCGCGCGCTCGCACGGCAACACGCCCCCGAGCTACGAAGGCGGCCAGATGCCTTTGCAGCGGCGCTTGCCCAAGCAGGGGTTTCGTCGCACGCTGAAGAACCAGGCGCGCCGCGACGAGTTCGCGATTGTGAACCTGTCGCGCCTCGGCGACTTCGCCGACGGCGTCACCATCGACGCCGCCGCGCTCGCCGCGCGCGGGCTCATCCCCCCCGGGCGCAAGGTCAAGGTTTTAGGTGACGGCGACTTGAAGAGTAAGATTAACGTGCGCGCCGACGCGTTCTCGAAATCGGCGCTCGACAAAATCGCCGCCGCGGGCGGAGTCGCGGAGTTGGTAGCGCCGGCGCAAAGCTAAAAAAATGCTCGACGGGTTTTCAAACGCCTCGCGCATCCCCGAATTGCGCCGACGCCTGGTCTTCACGGCTATGATGCTCGCCGTGTACCGCATCGGCGTCGCCGTGCCGACCCCCGGCATCGACGGCCAGGCCCTCGCGTCGTTCTTCGACGCCGCCAGCGGCACGCTGTTCGGCTGGGTCAACCTGTTTTCCGGCGGCGCGCTCGAGCGCTTCTCCGTCCTCGCGCTCGGCATCATGCCGTACATCTCGGTCGCCATCGTCCTCGACCTGCTCAAAATCGCCTCCCCCTATCTCGACGAACTCTACAAAGAAGGCGAGGCGGGCCGCCGCAAGATAACCCAGTACACCCGCTACGGCACCGTGCTGCTGGCGCTGTTCCAGGGCACCATGATCGCGTTCTCGCTCGAAAAAATTCAGGCGCCCGGCGGCGGCAGTATCGTTTACAACCCCGGCCCAGGTTTCATCGTGATGACGGTCCTCACCGTGACGGCGGGCACGATGTTCCTCATGTGGATCGGCGAGCAGATTACCGAACGCGGTATCGGCAACGGCATCTCGCTGATCATCATGGCGGGAATCGTGGCGCGCCTCCCGAGCGCAATCGGCACCACCGCGCAATTCGTGCGCGAGGGCGAGATGAGCATCTTCCTGCTCATCTTCATTCTGGCAGTCGCCGCGGCGGTCATCGCCGGCATCGTCTACATCGAGACCGCGCAGCGGCGCATCCCGATTCAGTACGCGCGCCGCGTGGTCGGACGCCGCGTGTACGGTGGTCAGAGCTCGCATCTGCCACTGAAGATCAATACCTCCGGCGTTATACCGCCGATCTTCGCGTCGGCATTGCTGGTCTTCCCGGCGACGCTGGCGACTTTCGTTCCATTCCTGAAACCCTACTCGAGCTATCTCACGCCGGGTGGCTTCTACTACGACCTGGTTTACGTCGGCCTGATCGTCTTCTTCTGCTACTTCTACACGTCGGTCACCTTCAATCCCGTCGACGTTGCCGACAATCTGAAAAAATACGGCGGCTTCATCCCGGGCATCAGGCCAGGCCGTTTCACCGCCGACTACATCGACCGCGTGCTATCGCGCATCACGCTCGGCGGCGCGATTTACGTCAGCGCCGTATGCGTGCTGCCCACCATTTTGATCGCGCGCTTCAACGTGCCGTTTTTCTTCGGCGGCACCGCGCTGCTGATCGTGGTCGGCGTCGCGCTGGACACGGTCGCGCAAATCGAAACCCATCTGCTGACCCGCAACTACGAAGGCTTCATGCGCCGTGGACGGGTCAAGACCAAGAGGGGTGCCTAGCTGGTGCGGCTCGTGCTGCTGGGCCCGCCGGGTGCGGGCAAGGGTACACAGGCGCGGGCGCTGGGCGCGCTATGGGGTATCCCGCAAGTGGCCAGCGGCGATCTGTTGCGAGGTGTGGTGCGCGAAGAGTCGGAACTCGGCCGCGAGGCCGCCAGTTACATGGATCGCGGGCAGCTGGTTCCCGATGACCTGGTGCTCAAGCTGATCGACCAGCGTCTGCGAAAAAAAGATGCCCGTGCCGGATTCATCCTCGACGGATTCCCGCGCAATGTGACGCAAGCCGAGGCGCTGGCCAAGGGACTCGACCACTACGGACTGAAGCTAGACAAAGCGGTCGCGGTGATCGTGCCGGACGAAGAGATCGTGAAGCGAATTTCAGGACGACGCACCTGCAGGAAATGCAACGCGATGTATCACGTAGTCTTCGAACCGCCCGCCAAACCCGGCATCTGCGACAAGTGCGGCGGCGAACTGTATCAGCGCGAAGACGACGCCGAGGAAACCGTCCGCGAACGCCTGAAAGTCTACGCCGAAACCACCCGCCCGCTGTTAGCTCACTACGCACGGCTAGGACTGCTAGCGCAGGTCAACGGAGTAGGCCGCACCGACGAGGTCGAGAAGCGAATCCTCGCGGCAGTAAACGGAACCGGGGTGCCCGCCAAGTGAAAAACTCTTGCAACACCGTCTCCCTCATTCGGTCCCCCTTCCCGCATTGGGAAGGGCTCTCTCTTTATCCGGTCCCCCTTCCCGCGCGGGAAGGGATTAGGGGTTAGGTTCCTAAGCACAACCACCCAACAATGATTACAATTAAAACCCCGTCGGAAATCGCCATAATGCGCCAGGCGAGCCAAATCGTCGCCGAAATCCTGGAGGCGCTCGCAGCCGCAGTCCGTCCGGGAATCACCACCGAGGAGCTAGACAAGCTGGCCGAGGATCTGACCTACAAAAAAGGCGCGAAGCCTGCCTTCAAAGGCTACAAACCCGGCGACGTGGTCTACCCGAAATGCCTGTGCGTGTCGGTTAACAACGAGATTGTCCACGGTATCCCGTCGAGCCGCAAATTGAAGGCCGGCGATATCGTCGGACTCGATTTCGGCGTGGTCTACGAAGGCTTTTACGGCGACTCGGCCCGCACGGTCGCCGTCGGTCCCGTGCCTGAGCGCGTGACGAAACTGCTCCAGGTGACTCGCGACTCGCTTTACGCGGGAATCGCGCAGGCTCGCGCCGGCAATCGCATCAGCGATATCGCGCGCGCCGTGCAGGACACCGTCGAGCGGGCCGGTTTTTCCGTGGTCACCGACTTTGCGGGACACGGAATCGGCCGCAAACTCCACGAGGATCCCCAAGTGCCGAACTATTTTCGCCCCGGGATGCCTAATCCGCGCCTGCGCGAGGGGATGGCGTTGGCGATCGAGCCGATGGTTAACGAGGGTAGCCCCGATTTGGAGATACTTTCCGACGGCTGGACTGCGGTGACGGCGGACGGTAAACTATCTGCCCACTTCGAGCATTCCATCGCAATCACTTCCAACGGCCCGGAAATTTTAAGCGAACTCGATAATGTCTAAAGGCGACGCGATAGAAGTACAGGGAACGGTTCAGGAAGCGCTCCCCAATGCGGTGTTCAGGGTGACGCTCGACAACGGGCACAAGGTATTGGCGCATATTTCGGGCAAAATGAGGATGCACTACATAAAAATTCTGGCCGGCGACAAGGTCACGGTCGAACTATCGCCCTACGACCTGACCCGCGGCCGAATCACATACAGGATGCGCTAGAGAGTAGAGAATTGAAAAACGCGGGACACTAAGGAAATTGCCGCCGATTATCGGCACAATGCGGATTCACTGAAAAAAATGAAAGTTCGAGCGTCAGTAAAGAAAATTTGTAAAAATTGCAAGGTCGTGCGCCGCGAAGGCGTCGTGCGCGTCCTATGCTCCAACCCGCGCCACAAGCAGCGCCAGGGATAGGTCTTCGCGATGGCACGCATAGCTGGAGTCGAACTGCCGAAAAACAAGCGGATGGATATCGCGCTGACCTATATCTACGGAATAGGCCGGCCGAGCGCGCTGAAAATCCTCGCCGCCGCCAAGGTCGATCCCGCGGTCAAGACCGACGACCTGTCGGCCGATCAGCAAGTCCACATCCGCCAGGTCATCGACACCGACTACGAAGTCGAAGGCGATCTGCGCCGCGACTTCCAGCAGTCGATCAAGCGCCTGATGGACTTGGGATGCTACCGCGGCATTCGGCATCGTCGCGGCCTTCCAGTGCGCGGCCAGCGAACGCATACCAACGCGCGCACGCGCAAAGGTCCGCGCAAAGTAGTCGCCGGCAAAAAACAGGCCCCGCCAAAGGGCTAACGTATAAGACGCGGGCGGCTAAGGAAATTATCGCCTGACAACAAGCACAATGCGGGTTCACTAAAAAGAATGGCTGAAGAAGTAAAAGAGACCAAAGCTGCGCCCGAAAAGAAGGCCGCTGCGACTCCCCCTGCTGCCGCCGGCGCTGCTGGAGCTCCTGTCCCTGCGCCGCGCCGCAAGAAGGTGCGTCGCAACGTGCCCGAGGGCGTCGCGCATGTGCATGCGACCTTCAACAACACAATAGTGACGATTACCGATCAGCAGGGCACCGTGATTGCCTGGTCGAGCGCCGGCTCCGTCGGCTTCAAGGGCTCGCGCAAGGGCACCCCGTTCGCCGCCCAGATGGCGGCGGAGGCGTGCGCGCGCAAATGCTCGGAAGTCGGGATGCGCGCAGTCGTCGTTCACGTCAAGGGCCCGGGCGGTGGACGCGAATCCGCGGTGCGCGCGCTGCAAGCGGCCGGACTCGGCGTCATCTCGATCAAAGACGTCACGCCGATTCCGCACAACGGATGCCGTCCGCCAAAGCGGCGTCGAGTCTGAACTGAAATACACGCGAGTGAAGAAGGCGTAATAGACGATGGCAAGAAACCTGGGTCCAGTATGCCGGCTATGCCGGCGCGAAGGACTGAAACTCTTCCTGAAGGGAGAGCGATGCTACAGCGACAAGTGCGCGATCGAGCGGCGCAACTATCCGCCCGGCGCGCACGGCCAGGCGCGCACGCGTTTCTCTGAATTCGCGATTCGGCTGCGCGAGAAGCAGAAGGTCAAGCGCATCTACGGCCTGATGGAGCGGCAGTTCTCCGAATACTTCAACATGGCGGAGCGGATGGACGGAATTACCGGCGAGAACCTGCTCGTGCTGCTCGAGCGGCGCCTCGACAACGTGGTTTATCGTCTCGGCTTCGCCAGTTCGCTCGCGCAGGCGCGCCAGGTGGTTCGTCACGGGCATATTCACGTCAACGGCAGGAAAGTCACGATTCCCTCGACGCTGGTCGAGGTTGGCAGTGTAATCAGCGTGGCCGAGGCGAGCCGCACCAAGAAGGTGATCGTCGAGGCAATCGAGATGGCGCAGCGCCGCGGCGTCCCGCCGTGGATGGCACTCGAGCGCGAACAATTCCGCGGCTCGCTCCGGTCGCTGCCGGCGCGCGCTGAACTGACGATGCCGATCAGCGAGAAGCTGATCGTCGAGCATTACTCTAGATAGGGCGGAGGCACACCGATTCGGCGTCCCGGTCCGTGGTGGACCTGTGTGGGCGCGGGAAATCCATCGGAAAAAAGAGCATAGACCATGCAAAATGACTGGCGAGATCTGATCAAACCCAAGGCTGTCGAGTTCGACGAGAAGGAAGTCACTCCTTCCTACGGCAAATTTTCCGCGGAACCGCTCGAACGCGGCTACGGAATCACCGTTGGCAACGCGCTGCGGCGCATCCTGCTGTCCACGCTGCCCGGCTACGCGATTACGGCAGTCAGGATCAAAAACGTCCTGCACGAGTTCTCCACTCTGGCCGGCGTCAAGGAGGACGTGACCGACATCGTCCTCAACCTGAAGGAAATCCGCCTGCGCCTTCATGAGGGCGAGCAGATTACCGCGACCCTCAAGGTCAAGGGCGAGGCGCAGGTCACCGCGCGCGATATCACCGGCGGACCCAGCCTGGAAATTCTTACCCCCGACAAGCATATCGCGTCGCTCGACAAGGGCGCTGACCTCGACATGGAACTCGTCATCAAGCGCGGCCGCGGCTACGTCCCCGGCGAGCGCACCGAAGACGAGGAAGCTATCGGCACGATTCGCCTCGACGCGATCTTCTCGCCGATTCGCAAAGTCAACTTCACCGTGACCAACGCGCGCGTCGGCCAGCGCACCGATTACGATCGGCTCGCGCTCGAGATTTGGACCGACGGCTCGATCAACCCGCGCGAGGCGCTGACCTACGCGGCGCGCGTGATGCGCGATCAGATGACGATTTTCGCGGGCGTCGAGGAAGAAGCCGAAGCGCCCGCCGGCGCCGCGGAAGGCGGCGACGCACGCCCCACGATGAGCGAGCTGCTCTATCGGCCCGTCGAAGGGCTGCCGATTTCGGTGCGCGCGTTCAACGGCCTCCAGAACGCCGACATCAAGTATATCGGCGAGCTGGTTCAGCGCACCGAGCAGGACATGCTCAAGATTAAAAACTTCGGACGCAAGTCCCTCAACGAGATCAAGGAAGTCCTCGCCGACATGGGCCTCTCGCTCGGGATGCGCCTGGAGAACCTGCCGCCGCGCGGCGAGCTCGACCGCATGTGGGAAGAGCAAGAACGCCGTGAATCGGCATAGAGTCCGCCGCGAATCGGCCTAGATCGTTTGGTAGGTTTGGAGTAACTGATGCGTCATCTAAATTCGGGCCGCAAGCTCAACCGCACCTCGGCGCATCGCAAGGCGCTGTTCAAGAACATGGTGCTCGCGCTGATTCGTCACGAGCGAATCCAGACCACCGATCCCAAGGCCAAGGAACTGCGGCGGATCGCGGACCGGATGGTCACGCTCGGCAAGCAGAACGATCTCGCGGCGCGCCGCCGTGCGTTTGCAGCGTTGCAATCGCACGAAGCCGTAAAAAAGCTGTTCGACGAGATCGCGCCGCGCTTCAAGGATCGCAACGGTGGTTACACGCGCGTGATCAAGTTCGGTCATCGCCGCGGCGACGCGGCGATGATGTCGGTGATCGAGTTCACCGGCAACGAGGAGCAGACCAAGGCCAAGAAGCCGCGCAAGCGCTCCACCGCGAAGAAAGAGGG
>JBAWCX010000600.1:0-1669 GCA_049590495.1 Binatus sp. (SeqCode) | reverse complement strand
AATCACGTCCACGCCGCGCCCTTCCGTCGCCGTCTTCACTGCCTCCGCGAAGGGGCCCTGCTTGTAGTTGATCGCGACGTCGGCGCCGAGCTTCCGGCATTGCTCGCATTTTTCGTCCGAGCCAGCGGTTACGATCACGCGCACTCCGGCTTCCTTGAGCAACAGTATCGACGCGGTGCCGACGCCGCTGCCGCCGCCGTGAATCAATGCGGTCTCGCCGCGCTTGATCCCGGCGAGCATGAAAAAATTCAGGAACGCGGTCAGAAAAACCTCGGGTATCCCGGTAGCTTCCTCGAAACTCAGCGCCGCGGGAATCTTCATCGCGGCCCCGTAATGCGCCGCTGCCTTCTCCGCGTAGCCGCCGCCAGGCAGCAAGGCCATCGCGCGATCGCCGATTTTCCATCCCGTGACCGAGGCGCCGACCGCGATGACTTCGCCCGCGCATTCCATGCCGATAGTTTCCGACACGCCCGGTGGAGGCGGGTAGAATCCCTGGCGCTGAAGAAGGTCCGCGCGATTCACCCCGGCGGCTCGCACGCGAATCAGAATTTCATCCGGCCTGATCGACGGCTCGGGAACTTCGCCGATCTTGAGCGCGTTTTCATCGCCGGGTTTTTCAACGATTACTGCTTTCATCATCTGTATATCATCGTCACTGGAATTGGTTTCCAACCGTTGCCGTCGTAGTGAAACTTGCACTGGTCGAACGACGGCGCTTTGAACTGTGGCACGACGTTGTTTGAGAATCCGTAGCCTTCGAGCGGGTAGCCGACGAAATTCGAGTCGAACTTTCCGTTCTTGTTTTCATCGTGAAAGAGCGTGACGGCGTATTCTCCCGCCGGGACTCCGCCGAAGACGCACTCGCCGCGCGCGCCCTTAATCGGCGCCCAGACGTGCTTCATTATATGCGAGTCGTCGCGGGGAAATCCGTCGGGCCCCGGCCACAGCGAGCATCCCAGTTGCCCCTTGTCGTTGCGAAAGCCGGTCACCTCGACCTTGATACCGCCCGCCTTCGACGCGTCCTGCGCCCGCGACGAACCCGGCAACGCGACTGCCACGATCACTAGTGCGAAGGCGGCCACCTGGATTCCCACTCTCATCAAATTGCAGCTCCATAAACGAAGAGGGTCCTCGAGGACCCTCTCACGTGCGCAAGTCCCACTGACCGCGATCCACGAAAAACGCGTCAGTTGTAGTTGTTGATTACCGTGACGCCGACATTCTGGAACGTGTTCATCTCGTTGAAAATCTTATTGATGCCGTCGAGCCCGCACGTCCCCGTCACCATCGCCTTGGGCGTGACTTTCTTCGCCTCGACCATCTGCAGCATCGCGGGATAGTGCGACGCCTGCATCCCGAGCGATCCGATCAACTGCAGTTCCATCGTGACAATCCGATCGATCGGCATCGGTATCTCGCCCTGCTCCGCCGCGGTCGTGAGCCCAATCTGCAGATGACGTCCCTGCTTGCGCAGACTCATGATCGCATTGCGGCAAGTTGCCGCGACGCCGAGCGCATCGACGGCGACGTGCGCGCCGCCGCCGGTGAGATCGAAGATCGCGCTCAGCGGATCGGTCTTCTTCGCGTTGATTACGTGCGCCGCGCCCATCCCCTTGGCAAGTTCGAGCTTGGCCGAGTCGAGATCGACACCGATAACATTGGCTCCCAT
>JBAWCX010000599.1:0-3924 GCA_049590495.1 Binatus sp. (SeqCode) | reverse complement strand
GGCTGGATAAGTACGACTGGCGCGCGCGCGAGGCCCGCCTCAACCGCTTCGCGCAGTTCAAGACGTCGATTGACGGGCTCGACATACACTTCGTGCACGTGCGCTCGCCGCACGCCGGCGCGCTCCCGCTCGTGATGACGCACGGATGGCCGGGGTCGATCGTCGAGTTTCACAAGGTGATCGAGCCGCTGACCAATCCGACCGCGCACGGCGGCGATGCGGCCGACGCGTTTCACGTGGTCTGCCCTTCTCTTCCGGGCTACGGCTTCTCAGACAAACCCGCGCGCGCCGGATGGAACGTACAGCGCATCGCGCGAGCATGGGCCGAGCTGATGCCGCGCCTTGGCTACAATAGATACGCCGCGCAAGGCGGCGACTGGGGCTCGATGGTTACGACCAGCATCGGAATCCAGGACCCCGGCAACTGCATCGGTATCCACTTGAACATGCCGATCGCATTGCCGGATCCGGCGACCATGAACGATCTCAGCGAAAAGGAAAAATCCGCGATCGCCGGCATGCAGCACTACAATGATTGGGACTCGGGCTACTCGAAGCAGCAGAGTACGCGGCCTCAAACGGTGAGCTACGGCCTCACCGACTCTCCCGCCGGGCAACTCACCTGGATTTTGGAAAAGTTCTGGAGCTGGACCGACTGCGACGGCCATCCCGAGAACGTGCTGACGCGCGACGAATTGCTCGACAATGTGATGCTGTACTGGCTGCCGGCCAACGCCGCGTCTTCCGGCCGACTTTACTGGGAGAGTTTTCGCCGCCCACTGACGGATCCGGTGACAATTCCGGTCGGCTGCTCGATCTTCCCCAAAGAAATATTCCGCACGTCGAAACGATGGGCCGAGAAAAGATTCGCCAAGCTCGTGTACTTCAACGAGTTAACCAAGGGCGGCCACTTCGCCGCCTTCGAGCAGCCCGAAACATTCGTCAAGGAGGTCCGCAACTGTTTCCGCCTGATGCGATGACGGACTTCTCAACGTTGGCGGCTCTGTGATAGCAAGCTCGGCATGAGCACCCGCCGCGAACGTCCACCCTTCATTATTTCGACCGAGTCGGTTCCCGAAGGAGAGTCGCGCTATCCGAACAGCGACGAAGGCACCGCGCTCAGCCGCGGAATCGGGAGAGCGGCAGGGTTGCTTCGCATCGGGATCAATGTCGTGCGCTTGTTGCCCGGACGCCGCAGCTCGTGGCCTCATGCCGAGTCCAGGGAAGAAGAGTTCGTGTACGTGCTGGAGGGCGAGGTCGCCGCGTGGATCGATGGCGAGATTTATTCGATGAAGCGGGGCGACCTGGCCGCGTTCCCGTCGGGCACCGGGATTTGTCATACCTTCATCAACAACAGCGAGCGCGAAGTGACGCTGCTGGTCGGCGGCGAGGCCGAGAAGAGCAACAATCGCATCTACTATCCACTTCATCCGCAGCGTCGTGATGACATGCCATGGAGCAATTGGTGGAACGACGCCCCGAAGCGCCCGCGCGGCAAGCACGACGGAATGTCCGACGCGCTGAGGACCTCGGGGCAGCGGGGCAAAAAGAGAGCCGGCTAGAGGCGGACTTCCGACCTTCGACCGATCGCTAAGCGGGATTGGTCGTGCTGAAGCAATAGCGAGCTATCTTCCAGTCTCCGTCGATCTTCTGAAACACGAAGAGCTCCTGATTGCCCTCGGGGGCGCTCTCACCGGTCGCGTGGACCTTGACGCGTCCGGCAGAATTGGTCCGCGCGAATGCCCAGTCGGGAGCGAGCTGACGGATTTCGACGATATCGAATTTGACAGTCAGCGTAATCGCGGCAAACACAGCGTCATAGGCCTTCCGCACTGCCTGACTGCCGACGCTCGAGGGGCTGTTTTGCGGCATGAACACACCGTCAGGCGCATAAAGCTTCATCACCGCATCCGTGCTGGATTGGTTCAGCGCATCTTGATAATTCGCCAGCACACCAGCTATCGCCTTTTCGTCTGAGTTCATGCTGTTACTCCTCGACGGTCAGCTTGTCTTCGGAAAAATCGTAAGCTCACATGCTTTGCTGTGGCCAGGGGCAGAAGTGGAAATCACTTTCCCGAATTTGGGATAATCGGCTCACTCAATGACCCGAGGGCTGCGAGACGACAATGATGACCGACTTAAATTCGCTGATCATGTTTGCCAAGGTTGTCGAGGCGAACAGCTTTTCCGAAGCGGCGCGCCGCCTCGATATGCCAATTTCGACGGTCAGCCGCCGCATCGCTGAGCTCGAAGGCCAGCTCGGCGTCCGGCTACTCGAACGTTCCACTCGCAGGCTGCGACTCACTGACATTGGGTCCGAACTTCTGGAGCACGCCCAGCGCAGCGCCGAACTGGGTGAAGCGGTCGGAGATATCGTCTCGAATCGTCGATCCAACCTGTCAGGCGGATTGAGGCTTTCCGCACCGCCCAGCATTTCCGACTCATTGATCGTTCCGCTGATCAATGCATTCCAGGCTTCCTATCCGAACGTTCGCATCCAGGTTTTCGTCACCGACCGGTATGTCGATCACATAGTAGAAGGCGTAGATCTGGTGTTCAGGTTCGGCGCGCTCAGGGATTCGACGCTGGTTGCGCGTAGAATCTTGACCTATCGGCATCAGCTGGTCGCGAGTCCGGTATATCTGGGCAGGCACAAGCCGCCGAAGTCACCGCACGACCTGCTCAGCCATCGGCTGCTCGCGTTCTCGCACTGGAAGCCCAGGAATAGCTGGACCTTCGCTCACGTTAACGGGAAGGACAGAGAAACTCTGAGGTTTCAGCCGTACCTCTCGATGAACGACTACACCGGGCTTGCACAGGCAGTGCTGGCGGGCGCGGGCATCGGTGACCTACCGCCGCTCGTCAGGCCCGATCTACTGCGCGAGGGCAGACTGGTAGAGATTATGCCAAAATGGCGCTTCCGTAGTTTCAATCTTTCTCTCGTCCACCTGGGCAACAAATACCTCACGCGGCAGGTACACTTGTTCAAGGACTTTGCAGCACAAGCGGCGCCCAAGCTCTTCCGGACGTTGCCCAACTAGAGCGAACTCGAATCCCGAATAGCCACCTCGACTTCATTCGCGGCATCGTTCGCGAAGAGTGAAGCGCTATGATCAGCGCCATTGATCGCGCGAGAACGCAGCGCGATTACGCGTTCGGGCACTCCGAGGTCGCTCCACTCAACGTCGGATACTGACATGACCGCGAATTTATCCGGACGCCACGCTAGAACCGATTGGGTGAAGTCCGCCCGGGCCATGCGGGAATAGATGGCCCGGATCATGACCTCTTCGAGCGCGTGACCGAGGGCGCTTTGAGCGACGTTCATTGCGGCGTACCTGTCCGGAAGAGCGCTCGCAATCGTACCGATAAGCGATGAAACAGTTCCCACGATGATGAAGGTGTTCAACAGACAAGCGCGGTGAAAGAGTTCTCTGGCTACGTGCAAAGGGGGCTTTTCCCAGAAGCCGGAGATTCGAAGTACGGGAGGCTCCGCGCCATTCGAGATTAGCGTACCTGGTTCGATCCAGCCGTAACCGAGTTCTGCTTCGAAGGGGGCGACACCGAGTACTATGGGCGTCTCAGGATACCGACGAGTCGCGTCGAACGCCGAATCGACGTACTGCATAAAACGGTCATCGTCGCCTACATAGTGATCGGAAGGGAAGATTGCCACCGATGCGTTCGGCGAGCGCTTCGCGATGACTAATAGCGCGTAAAGAATCCCCGGTGCCGTTCCGAGGTCGTCGGGTTGAATCAGCAGTTCGAGTTCTGGCCGTGCATTCAAAATCGCAGAGTAGAAACCCTGGTGTGCGCGGTTCACCACGGCGAGCGTGCGTTCTGGTGCCAGCCGAAGCCAAACCCGTGCGAGCGTTTGTTCGAGTAGCGTGGTCGTTCCAACGATAGGGAAATACTGCTTGGGAC
>JBAWCX010000598.1:0-3670 GCA_049590495.1 Binatus sp. (SeqCode) | reverse complement strand
ACCCCTGCCGAAGGAAGCGTGAAACCCACCGCGGGTTTCACATTAAATCAAGTGGATTGCTTTCCTGCCGTCGTCGTGGCGCGCTCTTTCTCGCGTTCCTTGCGCCGATTGTACTTCCTCATCCCTGCGACCCTCTCGTCATGCGCCATCTGGCCGTGGCGGATTGGGTCGAATGGAACCAGCGGCTTCATCTGGGTCCGCATATTGTCCGCCGGGAACAGCGCGCGATTGCGCTCGATCTCGCCGATCACCCAGTCGCACCATCGGATGTTCTCGCCCATCCAGTCGATTCCGCGTCTGAGCGTGAACATCGAGAACATCATGTTCACGTCGCTATAGCCCTTTCCCTCGTCGAAATAGGTCTTCTCGATCTCGCGATACCGCTTCAGATGAATCGCCCACGACCTCCGCTCTTCTTTCAGGACGGCGATCGCACCGTCGGCGCCGAGATGTCCCAGGAACCGGCATCGCAGTAGCGGCGGATGCTTCAAGTTGATTCCTTCGAACGGACTCTCGAGCCATTCGATCAGCAGCCGCTCGCCAGCCGGCGTGATCGTGTACAGGCGCTTGTTGGGCCGGTTGCGCTGGACGACGTTGCGGCGCTTGATCAGCCCGAACTCTTCCATTCGTTCGAGTGTCGGATAGATCTGCGTCGGATGCGCGTGCCAGTAATGCTCCATCGACAGATCGAAGATCTTCATGATGTCGTAGCCGGACACTCCGGGCACTTCCGCGATCAACCCGAGCAGCGCGAGATCCAGCGACGCCTTCCTGGTAGGGAAACGCAGGTAACCAAGCCCATCATTCGGAACGTCGCGCCGCGATTCGCGAAGCGGCGCCCTCGCCGGACGCGTCGCTTTCTTCATTGCGCGGGCACCCAGTTGCCGTGAAAGCCCCAAGGCACGCGATGCTGCAATTTAACTCGCGCAACGGGCCCGGCCGCGAAGTTATGCGCATCAAGCACGACCATTTCGCTGCGATCTCGCGCCTCGTCATACCAAACCGCCAGCACCCATCCGTCGTCCTCGGATGACTTCGCGTTGCGCGGGACGAACACCGGCTCGCCGGGAGCGAAATTCTTTCCGAGGTCGTGAACTTCGAGCTTGTCGGTCTGATAGTCGCGCTTGAGCAGCGCGCTGAAGCGCGTCTCGCTCTCCGGCGATCCAGGATTGCCGCCCGCGAAGTAACCGTAGCGATGCTTGCGGCCGGCGAGGCGTTCGTCGAAGCGAGGAAATTCGTTCGAGACGTCGTCGATCTGACGCTGGCGCATCGAGCCGTCCTTCAGATTCAGATTCCATCGCCAGGTGAGCGGCGGATTGCCGCCGAACGAAGTTCCGGTCATGTCGAGCGAGGCCATCCTGCATCCGTCAACGATCAACGACCCGTTCTCCTCGTAAGCATTTAGGAAATGAAAGATGAAGAACGCCTCGTCCTGGAACCATTTCACGTCGCCGGTCTTGCGGTTCATCACGCCGATCTTTGTCCCATGCTGCGGTTCCCAGACGAACATCGGCTTTCCTGCCGGCGCATTCTCGAGATGAAACACGGAAGGACAGACGAAGAAGATCGCGTAATTATCGGTCGCGATAAAATCGTGCATCATCACCGGCAGCCCGGTATCTATCGGGCGCGACTCGAGGAGCTTGCCGTCGCGGCTCGCGCGATACCACGTCGCATACGGTGGGAACGGCTGGTAACCGAAGAACAGCAGGTCGCCGTTGACCGGATCGAACTTCGGATGCGCCGTCACGGGGCCGGTCAGCTTGCCGTCGAAATCGAACAGGCCGACGGTCTCCAGCGTCATCGGCTTGAGCTCGTGCGGCGATCCAGCTTCGAGCAGCGCAAGCAGGCGATTGGCGTATCCGATGATGTTGGTGTTGGCCGTGTTCTTGAACGGCGGCAACTCCGGCGACATCTCGCGCGCCTGATCGATCAAGCCTCCGAACAGCGCGCGCCCCGCCTTCATCTCGGCCTTCAGGCCGTCGGTGCGGACGTAGCGATTGCGGTAAGCCGCGCGGCCGTCGCGCAGGATGAACGCATGGACCATCCCGTCGCCGTCGAACCAGTGATAGCGGCCGAGAGGCTTGAAGTGGGGGTTCGGCCCGATTCGATAGAGCGCGCCGTTGAGCTCGCGCGGCAGCTCGCCTTCGATCTCGAGATCGAACGCGTCGCCCTCTTCCCGCCACGGTGCGTAGTTGCCGTTCAGAAATGGATTGTCTGAGTCGTACATGGGATTTGGCCTCCTCGAAAGCCTGGCAATTTCCGGGGTCGAAGGTTTGACTATTCCATTCCTTGAATAGGGTGTCAAGGCCCGGTTGCGAGCCGATGCATGCTGGTTGCTGCGTTGATTACCGGTACGCAACCGACCTACGATCGGAGGTGATGCTGGTCGATGCGTTTGTGTTCGCGGCTGGGCTGTTTGCGTGGACGATTGTCGAGTACGTCATTCACGGCGTGCTCGGCCACGCGTATCGCACGTTCGTAACGCGGCTGCATGACGTGCACCATCGCGATCCCCGCGCGGTCTTCGCGCTCGGCGCGTGGATTCCGACCCTGGCCGTGCTGGTCGGAGCGTGGGCGATGTTTGGGATGGTGCCGGGCGTGATTTTTTGTGCCGGAATGGTCGCTGGATTCGCCGTCTACGAGTACGTTCACTACCGGATTCACTTCGCTGTGCCCTCGTGCGCGGCGGAAGCGCGACTGCGCGCGCGCCATTTGGCGCATCATGCGAGCGAGCCGGACGCGATTTTCGGGGTTACCTCGCGAGTGTGGGACGTGGTGTTCGGCACGGAGCCTGACGCGGAGCGGATGCGCTCGCTTTTGGCGGCTGGCGCACAGGTCGCGCCGCTTGGCGGCCGCAGCAATCTTGGGCGAGTGATCCGCAGCCGGATTGCTGCATCGTGAGTCGCGCGTGACTTCTTGACTTATAGCTCAAGTCGAGCTATTGGCTTGATTGGTATATGAATCACGTGTCGGTGACATCAAGTCTGAATGGCACGCGGAGCTATCGTCCCGGCGCGGCGCTGTTTCCGGCCAAGTCGGCGCTGGAATTCGAAAAGACGCCGCCGCGGATCGACGTGAAGTTTCCGATTCTCGGCTTTCTGATGGAGGCGGAGGCGACCGGCTACGACCTGAAGCAGCGCTTTCAAGACCCGGTCGGGTTCTTTTACCGGGTCAGCGACGGCTCGATTTATCCGGCGCTCAAGAAACTTGCGCGCGACGGGCTGGTCAGGCTGCGGACGGAACGCCGCGGGCGGCGCGCACGCAAGGTTTATGCAATCACGCCGCGCGGCCGGGCGCATTTCATGCGCATGCTGCGCGAGCCGGCGCAGCCGTTGTTCGTATTCGACGAGTCGCAGGTGAAGATTTATTTCGCGGACCAGCAGCCGGAAATCGCGCTCGAGCATATGGAGCGCTCGCGCCGCGACGATGAAGCGCGCACCGCTATCCTGGCCGAAATGGTTGCCGCGATGCGGCGCGCGGGCGCTAGTCCGGTGCGAACTACGATGGTCGAGCTGGGGCGCGCGATTACCGATGCGAAGGCGCGGGTGCTCGCGAGGCTTTGCTCGCAGTTGAAGCGGCAAATACACACAAAGGGGGAGAGGAAGGAGAAAATCACTTGATTAAATGTGAAACCCGCGGTGGGTTTCACGCTTCCTTCGGCAGGGGT
>JBAWCX010000597.1:0-7661 GCA_049590495.1 Binatus sp. (SeqCode) | reverse complement strand
AGAACGGCTCCGCGTTGGCGACGATTCCCATCACCCGGCCGGCCGCGTCCGCAAAAATCATGTCGAGCGGAATCGGCGTGTTGTGCATCCAGAAATTGCGCGGTGCCGCGTCGGGAAAGACAAAGATCATCCCGGCGTTGTCGTCGAGGTGCTTGCGATACATCAGGCCGAGCTCGCGCTGAGGCCCGGTGTTTGCCACTTCGACTGCGATCGTTGCGCGCTGATTGCCGTCGGCGCCGACGATCGAGACGCACGGACCGCGGGCGCATCCGAGCAGCGCGAACAGGACGGCGACGAGCGCGAACGGGCCGACCCGGATGCGCAAGCGTCGATGAGGCTCTGCTTCCATATGTCGGCGCAAATCTAGCGCGTCGATGAGTCGCGGGGAATCAGATCACGTTCGCTTCAGGAGAAATTTCCTCGAGCTCCCGTCCCGAGGTCTCCGGAAGGAACCACATGATCGCCGGCGCGACCATCCAGAAAACCGTCAGGTAGCAGACCGCGCGCGCATGCGAGCCGGTAAAGTTGAACAGCACGCCCTCGAGGAACAGCCCGAGTGCGCCGCCGGTCGTGCCCGCGACTGCGAGCGCGCTGCCTGCCGTCGAACGATACGAAGTCGGGAACAACTCCGCACTGTACGCAGCCAGGATCATGGCCGATGCGACGTCGAAAAATGTTTCCAGTATCCACGCCGGGACGATTGACCACCCTGGCGCCGTGTACATCCAAATGGTCAGGATCGGCGATAGGAACAGGAATGCCGCGCCCATCACGCGCCGCCCGTAGCGATCGCTCAGCCGGCCCGCTACGATCGAGCCTATAATCCCGAACGCACCGCCGAAAAAAACTAACGACGAGACGTTGCCCGGCGACCAATGATGCGCCTCCTGCAGAAACTTCGGAAACAGAAAGCCGGCAGCGTTGCCGCCCATCGATCCGAGGAAGGCGATCGACAGCATCATGATGAGCCGTCCCGGATACGCGCTGTATAATTGTGCGAGCGGCTCCCAGATTTTCACCGGCCGCAGCCCTTCGAGTTTCTCCTTCTCGAAGCGCGTGCTTTCAGGCAGGACCCGGCGCAGCGGAATTATGAGAACCAGCGGCACCAGCGCGATCGCGTACAGCCCCCGCCATCCGTAAGGAATCGTATTGATAAATGCGAACACAATCGCGGCCAGGCCGTAGCCCACGTTCGACACTGCGCTGAGAAGGCCAATCGCCCATCCGCGATGGGCGGCGTCGACTTCCTCCGCGACTATCACCATCGCGATGGCGGCCTCGGCGCCGGCGAACGCACGCGCAATTATTTCGAAGGCAACGAAAGCGCGCGCGTTCGGCGCGATCGCGATAAGGCCAGTGAAAATCGTGTAGCCGAAGACCGTGTAGAGCAGCAGGCGGCGGCGCCCGAACACGTCGGCAAAGGGAGTCAGCAGCAACGACAGCAAATAGCCAAGCCGGATCACCGAGAGGACGGCGCCAAGGTGCGATTCCGCAATCTTGAGGCCGGCCTGGATTTGCTTGAGCGCGAGACTCAGCAGCGCGCGATCGTATTGATCGAAAAATCCCGCCGTCGAGGCGATCCAGAATACCCGGCGCTGCCGTTTGGTAAACGGGGGCGTCCTGCCCAGGAATCCAAGATGGACGCTCTTGCGGTCCGCGTCCTCAGCCGAGGTTTCGGGTTCGGGCTTCAAGTCCAGCGTGGCGGCGGGATCGATCATCGGGATTAATCGACCGCCAGCGGCAATGACTCGAGACCGCGCAGAAAGTACGATCCCTTGTAGACCGGCTTCATCGCGGGATCCTTCAGCCGCAGCCGCGGGAACCGCGCCAGCATTGCCTCGAACGCGATCCTTGCCTCCATCCGCGCCAGCGGCGCGCCAATGCAGAAGTGGATTCCCTCGCCGAACGCCACGTGGTCATTCGGATCGCGCGCGATGTCGAACTTCTCAGGATCCTTGAATTGCGCGCGGTCGCGATTCGCCGCAGCTACGATCATCAGCGCAAATGATCCCGCGGGAATCGCGGTTCCGCCGAGCTGCATCGGCTGATTCGCGAATCGCACGGTCGATTGCACGGGCCCGTCGTAACGCAGCATCTCTTCGATCGCGCGCGGCAGCATTTCGGGATTGCGCTTGAGCGCGTCGAATTGATCGGGATGCCGCCCGAGCGCCAGCGTGCCGTTGCCGATCAGGTTGGTCGTCGTCTCATTGCCCGCTATCAGCAGCAGCGTGACGAAGCTCAGCAGATCCGGTGCTGACATCACCTCGCCTTCGTCGTGCGCGGCGACCAGCGCGCTCACCAGGTCGGGCCCGGGATTGGCGCGGCGCCTTTCAAACTCGGCCGTGAAGTAGTCGCCCAATTCATCGATCACGCGCACGACTTCGGGCGGCGGCGGACTGCCGGGGACCCTGTTGTCGCCGGAGATGATCGTGTCCGACCAATGCTTGAACTTCGCGTTCAGTTCCGGCGGCACGCCGAGCATCTCCGCGATCACAGTGACCGGCAGCACGTTGGCGAGGTCCGCCATCAGGTCGAATTCGCCTTTGGCCTCGACCTTGTCGAGAAGTTTCTTTGCGATCTCGCGGATGCGCGGCTCGAGTTCGCGGATTCGCCGCGGCGTGAAATCGCGCGACACCAGCTTGCGCAGCCGCGTGTGTTGCGGCGGATCGGAACCCAGCATGTTGCGCGAGCCCTTGAAGCGGCCCTGGTAAACCTGATCGGGCGGCGGCATCGGCTGAACGCTCGACAGATGCTCATGGTCGCGCAGCCCCGTGGTTACATCGGCATAGCGCGCCACCAGCGCAAACATCATCGGCCCGGCATTGACGATAGGCGGCGGTCCCGCCAGCAACGGGTCGTAGTGCGGATACGGATTCGCGCGGAATTCGGGATCCCAAATGTTGAAATACACTTCTGTCGCTTCGGCCATGATCGATCCCTCGCTCAATCAGTCGCCATCGTAAGAGAGGCCAATCCGCGAAGGAAGTAAGAACCTTTATATGTCACCGGCGCGGCGGGATCTTTCAATCGCAGGCGCGGGAAGCGCTCGAGCATCGCGCCGATCGCGATCGCTCCCTCCATCCGCGCCAGCGGCGCACCGATACAGAAGTGGATACCCTCGCCCAGCGCTATGTGGTCGCGAGGCGGGCGCGCGATATCGAAACGATCGGGATCTTCGAACTGCGCCGGATCGCGATTTGCGGCGGCCAGGATTATGAAGCATCCCTGTTTGGCCGGCAGGTCGGTACCACCCAGGTTTATGTCTTCCTTGGTGAAGCGAATGGTCGATTGCACTGGTCCGTCGTAGCGCAGGATTTCCTCGATCGCCCGCGGCATCAGCTCCGGAGTTTGCCGCAGCAGATTCATCTGCGCGGGATTGCGCCCGAGCGCGAGCATCCCGTTGCCGATCAGATTGGTGGTGGTCTCGTTGCCGGCCAGCAGCAGGAGCAACACGAACGCCAGCAGCTCGTCGGCGTTCATCGCTTCGGCGTCGTCGTGCGCGGCGACGAGAGCGCTCACCAGGTCGGTGCCGGGATTCATCCGGCGGCGCTCGATCTCCTCGGCGAAATAATTGCGCAGCGCATTTTTCGCGGTATGAAATTCCTCCGGCAGCGGAGTGCCGGGCAGCGTGTTGTCGCCCGAGACCACCGTGTCGGACCAGTGCTTGAATTGCTGATAGTGGTCCGGCGGCACGCCGAGCATCTCCGCGATAACCATCACCGGCAACGCGTTCGCGATCCCATGCATCACTTCGAGCTCGCCCTTGCCGTCCGCGGCATCGATTAGGTTTTTCGCGATCTCGCGGATGCGCGGCTCGAGGTCGCGGATTCGCCGCGGCGTGAAATCACGCGAGACCAGCCGGCGCAGCCGGGTATGCAGGGGAGGATCGGAAAACAGCATCGTGCGCGCGCCGGCGAACGGTCCCTCGTCGTTGGGCTCGGAAGGATCGCGCGGCCGCACGCTCGAGAAATGAGCATGGTCGCGAAGCACGGCCGTCACGTCGGCATAGCGAGTGACCATCGCGGTCGGCCCGAACAGATCGAGAATCCGCGGCGGACCCGCCAGCAGCGGCTTGTAATGCGGATACGGATTGGCGCGAAACGCGGGATCCCAGGGGTTGAAGTAGATGTTTTCTGCGGCCTGGTTCATCGTGAGACTTCCTTTTGCGTAGATTTCACTTTATTCGCAACTCATCGCACGCGCCGCGTACGTACGCGCCGGGCACCAAGCTGCAATCGCAGTGCCACCGCGCGCACCTATGCCGCCGCGCGGGTTTTCATCGAGCGGACCTGCATCGATGCGACTGCATGCAGTCCCGCGATTTCACTTGAGCGCCATTTCGAGACGGCTGAGCCCCCGCAAGGCATACGAGCCCTTGTAGGTGACAGGAGCGTCGGGATTCTTCAGCCGGAGATTCGGGAACCGTTCGAGAGCACTGCCAATCGCGATCGATCCCTCCATCCGTGCCAGCGGTGCGCCGATACAGAAATGGATTCCTTCGCCGAACGCCACCTGCCCGTTGGATTCGCGCGTGATATCGAATTTTTCAGGGTCTTTGAATTGCGCAGGGTCCCGATTCGCTGCCGCGATTATCACGAATACGCCCATCCCGGCCGCGATCTGCGTCCCGCCCACCACCGTATCCTTGGTCGCCGTGCGGAACGTCGCTTGTACCGGCCCGTCGAAACGCAGCATCTCCTCGATCGCACCGCGCATCATGCCGGGGTTCGATCGCAGCGCCGCCATCGAGGCCGGATTGCGTCCCAACGCGAGCATCCCGTTGCCGATCAGGTTGGTGGTCGTCTCGTTGCCGGCGAGCAGCAGCAGCACGACGAACTGCAGCAGCTCATCGGCGTTCAGCGCTTCGGCTTCATCGTGCGCCGCGACCAGGGCGCTCACCAGGTCGGTGCCGGGATTCATCCGGCGCCGGACAATCTCTTCGGCGAAGTACGCCTTCAATTCGGTGAATGCGCGCTTGATATCGTCGGGGATCGGCGTGCCGGGGAGAGTGTTGTCCGCTTCGACAATTCTGTCTGACCAATTTTTGAACTGCTGGTATTCCGCCGGCGGCACACCGAGCAAATCGCTGATCACCATCACCGGCAGCGGATTGGCGAGATCGGCCATCACGTCGAACTCACCCTTGCGCTCCGCAACGTCGATGAGATTTTTCGCAATCTCGCGGATGCGCGGTTCCAGCTCGCGGATTCGTCGCGGGGTGAAGTCGCGCGAGACCAGCCGTCGCAGCCGCGTTTGTGTCGGGGGATCGGAGCCGAGCATCGTTGGCGCGTCGCCGAATGCTTTCGCTTGCTCATCGAACATAATCCCGGTGGGCGGTACGCTCGAAAATGCAGGATGGTCCATCAGGATGGCCCGCACATCGGCGTAGCGCGCGGCGAGCACGAATTTGAAGCCCATGTCGATAATTCGCGGCGGTCCGGCGAGCAGCGGGCGATAGTGCGGATACGGATTCGCGCGAAAGTTCTCGTCCCAGGGATTGAAGTAGATGTCGTGTGACGTCTGAATCGCGGTTGCTTCGCTCATGGCAGATTACCTCCCGCTTCTCGATTCGTCCGAATCCAGCTCGCGCACTATCGCTGTCGCGATCCGTTTCGCCGTTTCCAGCCCGCGCACAAACTCCGGCGGATCGATCTCAACCGCCGCAAACAACACCCGCTCGAGCGCCAGCGCTTCGAGTTGTCCGAAGACGACGCCGACCAGATCGTGCAGCTGGTCTTCCCGATCGGCGGGACAATCGAGCAGCGCGGCGAGCCCGACGCGAAATCCGTCGCCGAAACGCACGCTGGCCGCGCGCACCGCGTCGTTGAGTGCGGGATCGGTGCGGCTGGCGACCACCAGCTCGAGCCACGCATAGAAGGTCGGTCCTTTGAACATCGGCCACATCGTGTCGATCAGCACGCCGAGGCGATGCTCCCGGCTTCCCGACGGTGGCTCTGCGATCGCGGCGCTCATGTCGGAGAGGCGCAGTTCGAAGACGTGTTCGAGCGCGCTGACGACGAGTTCGTCTTTCTTTGGAAAATGATGCAACTGCGCGCCGCGTGACACTCCTGCGCGGCTTGCGATTTCGGTCGTCGTCGTGCCGGCGTATCCACGCTCGAAAAGGCAGGCCACGGTAGCGTCGAGCAGCCGCCGCCGAGTTTCCGCGCTCCGCTCTTCTTGCAGCGACGACATCCCTGCACGGTTACATACAGTCTTGATTGTTGCAAGCAGACCTGACTGTATCTTCAAATGATTCGGATGGCGTTTGAAGCGCGTCGAGAATCGATTATTCTCAGCAAGCTAACCGTTTATGGAGACCAGTCGCCACGTTATGAAGGTCGCCGATCGACTCGAGTGCTCGCATCCGCGCGCCGAATCGATCCTTCGTGCGGTCATGCGTGCGCTGTGCGACGGCCTGAACGATCGCGAGGCCGCCATGATCGAAGCGTCGCTTCCCGCCGACCTCCGCACGATGTGGTCCCGCTCAGCCGGCCCTCATCCTGGACTGGCCGATCTCGGCGATATCGGCTTTCTAGGCCGGGTGCAGGAACTTGCGGCGAGCCCGAGCGATGACGAAACCAAACGGATGGTCGGCGTTGTGATGACGGTATTGATGACCGCGATGGCGATTCCCGGCGACGATCGCCGCGCCGCATGGTCGGCGCTGACTCATCTGCCGCGCGAGAGCAAAATAATCTGGATGAAGCTCTTTCGCGCGGCGTGCTTTCCGGTCGAACTGCTCAGCGACCCTTGAATTCCGGCCGGCGCTTTTCCAGGAACGCGCGCACGCCTTCGCGATAGTCCTCGCTGTCGAAGCATCGCGCGACCATCGCAGAGACGCCTTTTGCGTCACGCTCCTCGCGATCTTTCAGGCTCTCGCGAATTGCCAGCTTGGCGGCCGCCATCGTCAGCGGCGCGTTGGTCGCCATCTTGAGCACGTAGTCGCGCACGTTTTCTTCGAGCTTTTCAGGATCGACGAGCCGGTTGATGAGCCCCATCTGCATCGCCTCTTCGGCGTCGAACAGGCGCGCCGACAGCAGGATGTCGCGGGCGTTGGCGGGACCGACGGTCTGCGCGAGCATGTTGACGCCTTCCAGCGGATACGCGAGTCCCAGCCGCGCGGCCGGAACTCCGAAGCGCGTGCCGCGCGCCGCAATCCGGATGTCGCATGCGAGCGCGACCTGCACGCCGCCGCCGACGCAGACGCCGGAAATCATCGCGACGACGGGCTTGCGGCATTCGATGAGCGCCGCGATTGCACTGTTGGGCGCGTCGCGATACGCGCGCGCCTGCGCCGCATCGGCGCGCATCGCGGGAAACTCGGAGATATCCGCGCCCGCGATGAACGCCGCCGGCGTTCCGCCGCGCATGACGATCACGCGAATCGCGTCGTCAGTCGCCAGTTCCGCGACGCCTTCCGCAATCCGCTGCCAGGTCCTAAGATTGAGCGCGTTGCGAACTTGCGGCCGGTTCAGCACCAGCCATCCAATCGGCGCCTCGTGGGTTACTATTAACGGATCGACTGACGTTTCATCCTTCACGGGACATCGCACCCCTGGCGAGACTTATGACGATAACACCGGCGAAGATTAGGATGGAACCGAAGAGACTTAATTAAATGTGAAACCCGCGGTGGGTTTCACGCTTCCTTCGGCAGGGGT
>JBAWCX010000596.1:0-5426 GCA_049590495.1 Binatus sp. (SeqCode) | reverse complement strand
TGCCCGAGCGGATACATCGCGTGCAGACCAGGATTCGCCGCACGTTGCCGTTTATCTCGGCGCGCACTTCCTGCAGGTTGGGATTCCACCGCCGCTTGGTCTTGTTGTTGGCGTGACTGACGTTGTTGCCGACTGACGGCTGCTTCTTACAGTATGCGCAATGTCTCATGAGTCTTCCGTTCGGACCTGGATGATCCTGCTAGGGTAGCCCGACCTGCGGCCGCTTGAAAGAGGGTGAATACTTCGCCTTGAGCAGCGCCTCGCCGACCGCTTCGCTCTCGAGCACCGCGCTCGCGTCGCATCCGCACTTGAGGCTCATCATCCACGCGCTGCGTCCGAGCGCGGCCGCGTAACTGTCGAGCTGCTCCTTGAGTCCCTGCGGCGCGTCCTTGTCCTGGATTATGAGGTCCTTGCCGCTGACCACCACGTCGTTGGGCGCCGAGCCCGTCAGCTCGACGAAGACCTGCTTGATCATCGCGATGAACGCCTGATGGTCGAGCGCGGGCACGTCGCGTCTGATGACGCCGTCGTAGACCGACTCCGCGCGATGGTCGGGCATATCCGACAGCACCTGCCGAATCGAATCCGCGCGCGAGCTCTCGGCCGCCGGCGCCTTCTCGTAGTCGGCCAGCATGACGCGCGCCGCGCCCGCGTTCCCGCCCGCCATCGCTCCGAGCGTGCGTCCGAGCAGCGCATTCGCCGCACTGCGCCGCAACTGGCCCTGTGCGTTGGCACTCATTCGCTGAACCTCGGGACTGTTGATGTTGCCCGACGACTTGAAGACCGCCATCGCGTCCTCGCCGTCGCCGCGATCGAGCAGGGCTTTCGCCGTGTCGAGTGGATTCAGCGGACCGGTGTCGCGGATCGACGCCGTGGCCAGGTATAACTTGGTCGCCGCGACCAGCTTGGCCTCGACGCGCGTCTGCACCGCCTCGAACGCCTGCCACTGATCGCTCGAGATGAGCTTTTTACCCGTGGCGCGCTCGGCGAACGCCTGCGCCGGCAGCGCCAGGAACGCGGACAAGCCGCCGATCACCGCCTCGCTGTCGGTGAAGGTGAAGCGATGGCGGTCCTCGGCCAGCGTGGAAAGATTGAGCGTCCAGATTTCGTAGGCACCGGTGAATCGCGCCTCGTTCGAGTCGCGTTGCGATTGAAATGACTCGGTCGGCAGGCTCACGACCATCACCGCGTCAAGCCGATCATCCGCCTCGCCCGCGACGAATCGCTTGACGCACGCGTCGACTCCGCCCGGCGGCTGAATCGGCACGGCGGTCACGTTCGGCAGCTTGCCGACCAGCGTGTCGATATCGGCCTCGGTCTGCGGCGAGATCGGTCCGATCACGCCGACCCCGATCCTGAGCCGGTCCGCCTCCGCATGCGCACCCGCCGCAGCTGCGGCCACAATCATTGCCGCGCCGAGCAGCATTACCGTGATTTTTTTCATCGTTTGAGCGATGCGGTGATAAAGTGAAAAAGTGAAAAAGCGAATTCGCCGCGCCGAGAGCTTTTCAAAACCCGCCGCGATCTTCAACCCGTGCTAACAGCAAACAGCAATCCCCCGGTTTTGACGCCGCGGCGGCGAGTTGCTTGAGTATCCAGTTAAACAGTCTGAAAGCTACAATGTCTAGTTGATCATGTCCGACCACATCGTCCACATCCTGCCCGAGCAGGTCGCCAGCCAGATTGCGGCGGGCGAGGTCGTCGAGCGGCCGGCCTCCGCCGTCAAGGAGCTCGTCGAGAACTCGCTCGACGCCGGCGCGCACTCGGTTAGCGTCGAAATTCTGGGCGGCGGCTCGGCGCTCATTGCGGTCGCCGACGACGGCTTCGGCATGACGCGCGCCGACGCGATCCTTTCGCTCCGGCGTCATGCGACTTCGAAGATTCGCAGCGCCGCCGACCTCACCGCGATTCGCACGCTCGGGTTTCGCGGCGAGGCGCTGGCCTCGATCGCCAGCGTGTCGCATCTTCGGATGCAAACGCGTCGCGCCGCCGACGAGCACGGCGTCGAGGTCGCAGCCGAAGCCGGCAATATTGAGGATACGCGCACCTGCGCGATTGCGGCCGGGACTCGTATCGAAGTCCGCCAGCTCTTTTTCAATACTCCGGCGCGGCTCAAGTTCCTGAAGACGCTGGCGACCGAGCAGGGCGCTATCGCCGAGTCGTTCCAGCGCGTCGCGCTCGCCAATCATCAGATCGCGTTTAGTCTGTCCGCCGACGGCCGGACCATCTTCGATTTGCCGCGCGCCAACTCGGCGCTCGAACGGTTCCGCCAGGTGTTCGGCCCGAAGATCGCATCGCGGATGCTGGCCTTCGATCTCGGTCGCCCCGGCATTCGCGCGCAAGGGCTCGCCGCGACCAGCCAGGAGTCGTTCGCCACCGGCAGGATGATCTTCACATTCGTCAACGGCCGCTCGGTGCGCGACCGGATGTTGATTCGCGCAATCGAGCAGGCCTACCAGACACTCATTCCGCGCGGGCGTCATCCGGCGACGCTGCTGTTCCTCGATATGCGGCCCGAAGATGTTGACGTCAACGTGCATCCGATGAAGACCGAGGTGCGCTTTCGCAACGGTGGCGCGGTTTTCGACGTGGTTTATCATGCGCTCCGCGACCGCTTGGCGGATCAGACCGAAAATGCGCCCGTCGCAACTTTAGTTGACCCGCCGGCGCGATCCGCCGATGACGCCGCGATGGGACTCATCACGATGTCGTCGCCGGGCGAGCGCGATCGCGCGGACGATTCGGTTCCGAGTCAACGCGTCGACGCTCCGCTGCGGTTGGTGCCCGACGCCCCCACGCATGCGACGTTTCAGCGCCCGCTCACTCTTGCCTACGATCGCGACGCACGCCCCGCGGCGGCCGCCGCGCCGCCTACTGCGCCGATTCCGATGTACTCGAAGCTCCGCGTGATCGGACAAATCTTCGCCGGCTATATTGCGCTCGAAACCGAAGAGGGTCTGCTGCTGATCGATCAGCACGCGGCGCACGAGCGCGTCACGTTCGAAAAATTGCGCCGCGAGCTTCGCGACGGCGGGATTCGCACGCAGGCGATGCTCACGCCGGTGTCCGTCGAGCTGAATCCCGCGCGCGCGTCGCAGGTGCATGGCGCGCTCAGCGAGCTGCACGCGATGGGCTTCGAGGTCGAGCCGTTCGGGCCGACTACTCTGCTGCTCAAGGGCGCGCCCGCGGTCTTCGGACCGGAAGGCGGTGCGAAGCTGCTTGGCGACATGATCGAAAGCATGGGCGATGCGGGCTTTCGCGGCGGCGGCGAGAGCGCGTTCGAGAATTGGCTGAAGCAACTCGCGTGTCACGGCTCGGTTCGCGTCGGGCGCGTGCTCGAGCTGGCCGAAATCCATTCGCTGCTCGCGGAACTGGATCGCACCGAGTTCAAGACCAACTGCCCGCACGGACGCCCGGTACATATTCAGTTCGGACGCGGGCAAATCGAACGAATGTTTCGCCGATGAGCGTCGTGGCGGCATCGGAAGAGGCGGCGGGAATCGCGGCGCGGACGCGTCCGGCGCGAATCGCCGTCGGCTTCATCGTCGGGCCGACCGGGGCGGGCAAGTCGGCGCTCGCGATGGCGGTGGCGGAGCGCTCGAACTGCGAGATTATCAACGCCGACTCGCGGCAGTTTTACCGCGGGATGGACCTCGGCACCGCGAAACCGTCGGCCGAGGACCGCCGCCGCGTGCCGCATCATCTGATAGACGTGCGCAATCCCGACGAGTCGCTCGACGTGGCGGAGTTCGCGCAACTCGCGCGCGCCGCAATCGAGGATGTCGCAGCGCGCGGGCGTAATCCGCTGGTGGTCGGCGGCAGCGGCCTTTATCTGCGCGTGATCCGCGGCGGAATATTTCGCGGGCCGGCCGCTTCGGCCGAGATTCGGGAACGATTGGCGAAAATCGCCGCGGAGCACGGCGTCGCGCATCTGCATCAGCGGTTGCGCGAGATCGATCCCGAGGCGGCGAATCGAATCGGCGTCAATGACCTCTACCGCGTCGTGCGGGCGCTGGAAGTCTTCGAGCTGACCGGTGAAACGATCTCGGCGCATCAGCGGCGGCATCGGTTCGCCGACATTGGCTACGACACGTTGACGGTCGGTGTCGAAGTTGAACGGAAAACACTCTACGAGGCTATCGACCGGCGCTTCGACGCGATGGTCGCGGGCGGGCTGGTCGGCGAAGTGCGCGCGCTCGTCGAGGCGGGATACTCGCCCGAGAAGCCGCCGCTCAGTACGATTGGGTACAAGCAGATCGCGGCGTATCTGCGCGGTGAGGTCGCGCTCGCCGATGCGATTGCGCAAGCCAAGCAGGAATCGCGGCGGCTGGCCAAGCGTCAACTCACCTGGTTTCGCCACGAGCCGGAGATAGTATGGCTTGACCCCGAGCGCGGCGCTCAGGATGCTCTTGCGTTGTTCGAGAAATTTTTTGCGAGAGTCAGGCGTGAAGCGGATTGAAAAGCAATTCAAACGGACATAGGCCGCGCGGCGGTAAAAATCGCCGCATCGATGTCGCGACGGTCGAGGGGCCGGCGTCCGAGCCTCGCAGCGCAATCGAGCGCGTGCGCCTGGCGCGGCATGCCAATCGGCCGCAGACCCTCGATTACATCGACTTGCTGATGCGCGACTTTGTCGAGATACATGGCGACCGGCGCTTCGCCGACGACGGTGCGATCGTGGCGGGGCTCGCTTATTTCGGACGCCGCGCGGTCGCCGTAGTCGGCCATCAGCGGGGCCGCTCGACCACCGAAAGAATCAAGCGCAATTTCGGGAAGCCGCTGCCCGAGGGCTATCGCAAGGCGGCGCGCGTCTACGAACTGGCGGAACGGTTCGGGCTGCCTATTGTCACGCTGATCGACACGCAAGGCGGCGAGTCGGGCGTCGGCGCTGAGGAGCGCGGGCAGATCGAGGCGATCGCGCGCAACCTCGAATTGATGGCGCGGCTGACCGTGCCAATCGTCGCGTGCGTGATAGGCGAGGGCGGCTCGGGCGGCGCGCTGGCGCTGGGAGTCGCGAACGTGGTGCTGATGCAGGAGAACGCTTGTTACTCGGTGATCACGCCCGAAGGATGCGCGGCGATTTTGTGGCGCGCGGGCGGCGAGGAGAACGTCGCGGCGGCGGCGTCGGCGCTGAAGTTGTCTGCGCCCGACTTGCTGGAACTGGGATTGATCGACGAGATCGTGCCCGAGCCGGTCGGCGGAGCCCATACGGCGCCCGCCGAAGCGGCTCATCTGATCGGCGCGGCCGTCGCACGGCATCTGGAGCGTCTGCTCAAGATGAAACCGCAGGAGTTGCGCCGCGCGCGCGAACGGAAGTTCGCCGCGATGGGCTCGGCATACCTGACGCGCAGCCGCGTCGAGAATGATCGGTCCGTCGAGTAGGCAAATTCACTTTATTTAATGTGAAACCCGCGGTGGGTTTCAGC
>JBAWCX010000595.1:0-3216 GCA_049590495.1 Binatus sp. (SeqCode) | reverse complement strand
TCCACGCCTTTCATCCCTCCGCCTTCAACCCTCCAGGCTGAAGGCTATCTCGTGCTGGAGTTTTACTCCGGCGCGACCGGCCTATCCGGCCGCTTCACTGAGGGATTTTCTCTCCGGCGCTTACACTTGTCGCGGTCTGGGTCGAGGGGCGACGGAAAAACGATCAAATCGTTGTAGAACTGCCGATTCGAAAAAGCGATCAGACTCTCGTGGCGCGACCGGTAGTGCCAGCGTAGTGAACGTGACGGCCGGAACTCCGCTAGCGCTAAGTCCAGGATCGACTCGTTGTCTACGATTTCTTCTTCGTCAATCTCGTCTTCCATCAGGCGGTCGCCGCGATCGAAAAAGGAAGTTGGCGGCAATTGCATAGGATCGCCGACGACGACCAGTTGTCCACCGCGCGCTAGAGCTCCGAGAGCCTCTTCTGGACGCATCTGTGAGGCTTCGTCTATAAGCACTAGGTCGAAGCGAAGCCGGTTTGGCTTCAGAAACTGAGCAACCGAAAGCGATGACATCATGAAACACGGTTTCATCTGCTGGATCGAAAGGCCTGCCCGGTCCAGCAACTCGCGCACTGGTATGTGGCGCTTCTGTTTGCCGATTTCGTGATTTATTAGAACGCGACCAGTGTCGTATCTGCGGTAGTCGCCCTTATAGCCGCGATCTATGGGCCGACGGCAGAGATCAGCTGCAAGTACCTTCCGTTGCAGTTGGATGATTTCCTCGTCGAGGCGACGAAATCGTTCTCTCGCATTTTCGAGTTGGAGGCCGCGAAAGCGAGCAAGAACCGGATGTTCCGCGAGTGCCGCACGGGCCAGCGTGCGCCAAAAGACACGGTCCAAAGCCGCCGAAAGGCGGGAGGAGGCGAGCGGTTGGCTCGCGAACGCTTCGATGATGCCGCCGAGCCCATTCTCAAAGCAGTCTTGGCGCGCGACCAGCCACGCAGTCCAGGCTACGAGTTGGTCAGGCGCATCGAGGGCTCGCGCGATGCGTGTACTGCCGTTACCAATCGCGAGATTCCGAATTGAGGAACCGAAGAAAGCTATCTCTTCTATGTTTCCTCGTTCGGCTGCGTTCCGCCAGTTTTCTTGGAGCGCACCTAAAGCCTCATCCATCTTTGCTTGTAGAGTCTTGAGCCGCGCAATGCGTGTGTCGCGCTCTGCGTGGTAAAGGTGTCGCCTTACTGCGGCCGGTAGCATCGCCTGATCCACGTCTGATGCTGCTTGGAGAACTTGCAAAATCCGGGTCCGATCGCTTTGTGGACCGTGCCATCGCGCGCCCAGGAGTTCGCGGGCTCTTTGGTTCGAGGCGATCGCGCTCTCGACTTCAAGCCTTGCCGCAGCGGCTTGGGCCACGCCTTTGATATCTCCGATCAGCAGGTCTGGTTTCAGGCCGACAGACTGCGCATGGCGGCCGAGTTCTGCCGTTTTCGCAGCACGAACGGTCAGCGTATTAAGACTTTCGACCAAGTCAGCGCTCGGATCGCTGAAGATATCGAGAGCCTGCGCGACGACAACTGCCTCAGGATCTTTGCTGAGGGCAGCGACCCGAGCTAGATCGTCAGGGGCAGAATGAAGAAGCACCTCGCGTATGCGATTGTCGATAGCGTCGCCGGCGTCATAAGTCTGCTTGACAGAAATTGCATAGCTGTTGACCGCGATAAGGCGATCAAATGGTGTCTCATGGCCGCGGAAGTGGCGTCCGCACACCCCCTGAAGGGCAACGTCGGAACTGAAGCTGAAGGAGAGTTCGATGCATTCGGCGATGGTCTCAAAGTCGGCTGCGATTTCAACCAGTTTCGGCTTGGCGTGCACACGCATGAGTCCTTTGTAACGATGCTTCGCGACTCGCACGTCTTTTCGCCAGAGCCGAGAAGGGAAACTTGCTGCGCGTAGCGCTTGCGCATGGCCGCGCCACTCGTGCGCTTGGCCATCCATTCCGACGGCGAGACGAGCTGAAAGCGAAGTCAGTTTACTCTGAAGCGCTCGGGCCCGAGCATCGCCTTCAGCAAGAAGGTGCAATGCGGCCTCGTCGAAAAGGCCGGGGTCGCGCAATGACCTTAAGTCGGATGCGAGCGACGCGGCATGGTTCGCGCACGCCAGCAGCTTTCGGACTTGGCTAACAGTTATTGGTTTCTCTATGCCGATTGCCTCGGCGAGGCGGATAGCGAAAGCGATCGTGCGCTCGACTAGGCTGGCTTCTGCAGCAAACGTCACAGCCTGGTCTTGAAGCGAACGGACCGGCTTGTCATCAAGATTGATCTCGTCTGCGAGCGACGTTGCTGTCTCTAGCTCGCTAATGCGGTGCGCCACCGCGTCAAGATCAAGAACCGATTCGGCAATTCGGCGCCCGGCGTCCAGCCACGCGGTCTGATTCTTCTGGAATGCTTCCAGTGACACGAATGATTTTTCCTCTTGCAGTGCAGGGTATAGTTCAAGGTCGATATCCACCGCTGGCCCTGGCAGCCGCTTCAGCGCCTCCGCCAAGTCCTGAGCGCCGCCTACCGTGTCGGAGACCGGAGATTCGACGCTGGTAGCTATAGCCCCAACTGTGCCGGCAAGCTGTCGCAGCGCATCGGAGAGCCCCTTCATGTCCTCGACCAAACGCTCGCGCGCAAAATAGTCGAGCGGTTGACGAATTCCGTACCAAGGATGATCTGCTAGATCGCCGGCCGCAGAGACTTCCGCGTAGGCACCGGCCAAAACCTCCAGTTTGTCAGCGAGGGCGTCGTGGTCGTGGCGCGTCATGTCTTTTGCGCCGACAAGCTCGACAGCGTTGAGCGCGTCCGGAAGCCCATCGAGACTGTCACGGGTTCGCTGCTCAGACCACAAAATTCCATGAATCGTTTTGCCAGAAGCGCCGAAAGAGCGGTTGATCGTTGCTGCATAGTCGGACAATTGGTCGCGCGTGCGTTCAAGCTCCTTCAGGGCGCCCGACAAGTCACCTTCAGCGCGCATTTTTCCTTGTATATCCAATCGTCTGTCTAACGATTGTAGAAGATCAGTTTTCCGCGACTTTGTGGAATGAAGTTCGAGGCAGAAATGTCCGAGTCCGGCCTTTTCGAGTCGGTCCTTCACGACGTTGAGCGCGGCCATCTTTTCCGCCACGAACAACACAGTCTTGGCGCTGGCGAGCGCTGCCGCGATGATGTTTGTGATCGTCTGAGATTTTCCAGTGCCGGGTGGTCCCTTAATCGCAAGATTTTTGCCGTCCATC
>JBAWCX010000594.1:0-3003 GCA_049590495.1 Binatus sp. (SeqCode) | reverse complement strand
CAATCGTACCATGAATGATCAGTACCGGGCAGTGAACCTTGCTTATGTTTTTGTAGTTCGGAAATTTGTCGAACGGCAGAATTGCAATCCGAGTCAGAAGCCGAAACGTCGAAGTGAAAGGGCTTTGCAGTATCAGACCCGCTACGGGTTCCCTCGCGGCAATATAAGTCGCCGGTCCGGTGCCGACCGACTTCCCGAAGGCAATAATTCGGTCAGGCGGGGTCTTTAGCGTGCTCGTCAGGTACGAATAAGCTGCTATCTCATCTTGATATGCGCGCTGCTCGCTCGGCGTGCCTTCGCTGGTGCCGTATCCTTCATAGTCATACGCGAACACGCTGAAGCCCGCGCTCCGTAGCTCTTCGTGCCAGGCGAGATCATTTCCGAGATCTTCGGCGTTGCCGTGGCTGAGCAGCAGCGTGAATTTCGCCGACGGGTTGGCGATGTACCGAGCGGTTATTCGTTTCCCGTCCACCGCCGTCAGCTTTACGAACTCCGAACCGTCCCGGTACGAAGAAGCACGCGGCCTGAAAATGACTCGGTCGGACCAAAAGACGCCGATGAGCAGCAACGCCACGTACAACACGAGAGCTATTCTGAGTAACGAGAAGATCAATCTGCGGAGCAGATTCAATATATCAGTAAGCGCGAACGTTCATCTTTAGCGGAGGTCGAGATGAACCGAGGTAGGCTGGCCGCCGCGATCGACAGTGAGATCGATCGCCGATTGGGTTTTCATCGCCTGCATCAGGCCCAGCGCCTGCATTGGATTGGTGACGGGCTGTCCGTTGATCGAGGTTACCAGGTCGCCGTTCTGCAAGCCGAGTTGATCGAAGACGGAGCCCGGCGCCACCTGCGAGATGGAGAAGCCGTCGGTCTTGCCGTTGACGAAATGGGGCATCGCGCGCATCTGCGAGAAGAAATCGGAGGGATTCTCCATCGTCTGTTGAACTTCTGCGCGGCTGACTTCGAATTTTCCGGGGCCGAGCTTCTTGAGCTGGAGTTTGCTGTTGTCGCCGCCGGCGTTGGGCGTTCGACGGCCAAAAGCGTGCGGTCTGTTACGAAATGCCGGCATTGATTTGAGCATGGGACCACCCAACACGCCGCCCAACCTGGAAGGAGGCGCTTCGGGGATATCCGAAGAGGGAATCTCAATCGCGACGCGATGGCCGTCGCGGTCGATGAGCGCGCGGTTGACTTCGACCTCTACCAGCTTGCCGGCGTTCGGGATGTCCTCGCCCACCTGGTAGAGCGATTCGGTGCCGGTTTCATCTTCGACTATCACGTACGGCTTGGATTTGCTCATCAGCGAAGTGCCCAGCAGCTTCAGATGCAGATCCTCTTCCACCACCGGCGCGGGCCCGCTGCTCTCCTGCGGGGCCTCGTTGAAGATGTCGCGTTTGACGATACTGTCGTAATAGTCGCGCGTCCGCGGGCCAGTTGCAGCCCTGCGCGCCGACGACGTGGAGGTCGGTGCGTCGGAATCATTTGAAATGCTGCGCTCGATGATGTCGCGCACGCACATGGCCGAAACGATCGCCAGCACGGCGACCAGGACGAAGTTCAGAATCGTGACGTGGATCTGTGAGAACCTGAGCTGCATTTACAGAATCGATTCAGCCTCGTAAGCGCACCCTTTGACTAGACGAGCCACGTCATAGTTCCATTCACCTTTCCATCGGCTGATCACAAAACTGGCCTGACTATGGCCGCTGCGGACCAGGTCCATCAGGCGGAGCAGGTAGATACTCTCATCCTGCCCGCTATTGTTCAACGCCCGCTGGCGTTCGAGGCCCTTGGCCGCTATCTGCATCAACTCATTGCCGAGCGCCTGCAGCTTGAAGCGGCCGGCCCGCGCGTCGAGGCCGTTCTTATGCGCGCCGTCGGCGATTTCGAGACGATCGCGATAGCTCCATCCCTTGACGAGGTCCCACGCCGCCGCGATGCAATCGTCGTTATATAGAACGCCCTTGAGCAGTGCCGGCAGGGCGAGCATGAACTGCGGCGGCTGGCTGTCGGCGGTGCGCACCTCGACGTACCGCTTGAGGCGGACCTCGGTAAAAATCGTCGTCAGATGATTGGTCCAGTCGTCGACGGTGGCGCGCTCGCGGCCGTAACCGCGCTCGAGATAATCGCGGAAGGTGAGGCCCGGCGGTTGGGTGAGATCGATATACTCATGGTTGCGAATCAGGAAGTACATCGGCACGTCGAGCGCGAATTCGGCGTAATCCTCGAACGAACAATCGTCGCGAAACACAAACTCCGGCACTCCGCTGCGCTGATTGTCGGTGTCGGTCCAGATATGCCCGCGGAAGCTGTGATAGCCGTTGAGGCCGCCGTCGCTCAGCGGTGAGTTGGCGAAAATCGCGTACAGGAGCGGCACGATACCCATGCTGACGCGCAGCTTTCGGATAGCGTCCGCCTCGTCGCTGTAATCCAGGTTGGCCTGCACGCCGGCGGTCTGCTTCATCATGCGCTGGCCGAGCTTCCCCATCCGCGCCATGTACGGGTACATGATATGGTAGCGGGCCTTCGGTAGCAGCTCGATCTGGTCGATACGGCTGACGGGCTGCATCGCGAGTCCAAGCACCGCAGCGCCTATCTGGCTGGTAACGTCGATCAGTTGTTGAACGTGAGTCGCAAACTCGGCGTGAGCGCAGTGGATATCCGCGCATTGCTCGCCCGACAACTCGATCTGACCGCCCGGTTCGACCGTGATGCGGGAGCGTTCACCGTCGAGCGCCAGGATATGTCCGTGCTCGTCTTCGGGCTCGAAGCCGAAATCGGCGGCCATCCGGCGAAGGAGATCCTCGACGCCGCCGGCGCCGGAGTAGGGGATTGCCGTACCGTCGGCGATGCGGACGACGACCTTCTCGTACTCGGTGCCGATCCGCCACTGCGCGCGGGGCTTGCCGCCTTCCTGGAAGTAGCGGATGAGGTCGTCCTTCTTTTCAACCAACTCACTCATGAATCAAATCCGATAGCGACTCCCTGAAAAGAAGGTGC
>JBAWCX010000593.1:0-3897 GCA_049590495.1 Binatus sp. (SeqCode) | reverse complement strand
GAAAAGCCCTGCGGACAGGTCTTTTCGAAAAGTTCTAACAGGGGCGAAGCCCGGGTTCCGGCGCTGGCTTTGGGTTGCCCCTGTTCCGATTCGTTGAGCTTCTCTGTCTGTGACGTTCCTCGGAATCCTGAGGCATGACAGTTGCTCATTCACTGCTCCAGGGGTCCTCGCCCGGCCCTCTTGGGAGAATTAGATTCAGAATGGGACGCATCCAGACCGATATCGCCGACGATGAGATGCGCCGGCGCCAAGCCGCCGAGCGTGAACTCGAGGCGGTCCGTGCCGAACTGGCCAAGCAGGTCGCCGCTCGACACGAAGTGCAGGCACGCCTCGAACAGGAAGTAGCGCAGCGCGATCGGATTATTGCCGAGGGTGCGCAGAGTGAAGCCAAGCTGCGCCAGAGCGAGGCGGCCATGCGCCACCTGTTCGACCAGAACCTCGATTCGATGACGATTATCGATCTCGAAACCGGCAGATTCATCGATGTTAACCAGGAGTACATCCGAAATACCGGTTTTGAACGCGAAGAGGTCGTCGGTAAACGTTCGCGCGAAATCCAGGCGTTCGACAACCTGATCGAGAACCAGCGCTACGTCGAGGAACTAAAACGAGCCGGACTGGTCAGGAACATGGAGGCAACCTTCCGCCGCAAGGACGGCAGCACCTACTCCGGCCTGATCTCAGGGCTCAATCTCAAGCTCCGCGGACATTTATGCTGCGTCTCAATCACTCGCGATATCGCCGCGCTCAAGGAGACCCAGCGTCAGCTGATCGATGCGCGCGAGGCTGCGCTCGAAGCCTCGCGGGCCAAGTCTGACTTTCTTTCCAGCATGTCGCACGAGATTCGCACGCCGATGAACGCGGTGCTTGGCATGGCCGACGTGATGTCGGAAGGCGACTTGAGCGCCGAGCAGCGCCGCTACCTGGATATCATCCGCAGCAACGGCGTCACCCTGCTCGATCTGATCAACGACATACTCGATCTCGCCAAAGTCGAAAGCGGGCAGCTCAGCTTCGAGGAAACGGCTTTCGACATCCGCGAGCTGATCGACACCGTCGCTGCAACGATGGGGTTGCGCGCGCACGAGAAGCATCTGGAACTTGCCGGCCACGTCGCCTCCGACGTGCCGCGCACCCTCAGCGGCGACCCTCTGCGCCTGCGCCAGATCATTGTCAATTTGCTCAGCAACGCGGTTAAGTTCACCGCCAACGGCGAAATCGTGCTCAGCGTCGAGATGGCGCATCCCGATAGCGGCTCGGCTACCGCCTTGATTCGTTTTTCGGTGACCGATACCGGCATCGGAATCTCCTCCGACAAAACCGAATCGATCTTCAGCGCCTTCACTCAGGCCGATTCCTCGACCACCCGAAGGTATGGCGGCAGCGGACTCGGTCTCACCATCGTCAAACGGCTCGTCGAGATGTACCGGGGCGAGGTGGCCGTCGACAGCGTGATGGGCAAGGGCAGCACCTTCAGCTTCACCGCCGAATTCAGGACCCACTCGGGCGATGGGGAGGTCGCGCCCGCTGCCGCGAGGGTCAACCTGGCGGGCATGCGGATCCTCGTCGTCGATGACACTGCCGCCAACCGGATGATCCTGGAAGACGCGCTCATCTCGCGCGGCGTTTTGGTCACCTGTGTCGCGAGCGGACAGGCCGCGCTTGACGAAATCGATCGCGCCGCGGCGGCAGGCGACTCGTACCGCGTGATGCTGCTGGATTGCCGGATGCCGGCGATGGACGGGATAGAGGTGGCAGCGCGGATTCGGAGTCGTGGGCTGGCGCCGGCCGACCGTCCCATCATACTGATGCTCACCTCTGACGACTTGAGCGAAACCGTCGCGCGTGCTCGCGCAGTGGGCGTCGAGACCTACTTGATTAAACCGATTAGACGGGCCGATCTGTTCGAAGCGCTGGACCGGGCACTGGGCGCCGCTCGAGCATCGACGCGGGCCAGCTCGCCCGCCGACTACAACGGAGTCGACTCGACTCGCGCCAGCGACGCGTTCGACCAGGTGCGCCCGCTCAACATCCTGCTGACCGACGATTCCCGCGACAATCGGCTGCTGGTCCGCGCCTACTTCAAGAAGTTGCCATACACGATTGAGGAAGCCGAAGATGGCGCGGCGGCCGTCGAGAAGTTCAAGAACGGCAACTACGATCTGGTCCTGATGGATATCGAGATGCCCGTCATGGACGGCTACTCTGCGACCCGGGCGATGCGCGCGATCGAGCGGGAAACCGGACGCCGGCGCGTCCCCATCCTGGCACTTACCGCTTCCGTGCTCACCGAGGCGTTGAAGAAAGCGCACGACGCGGGATGCGATGCACACGTCGCCAAGCCCGTGAAAAAAGCCACCCTGCTGGCCGCTGTCAACAAGGCGATCGGCGACGCCGTAAAATCCGATGCACGCGCATTCACTACGAATAGTTAGTCGGCGGCGGCCTGGACGCTTGACAGTTTGCGCGCGTCGTACTCCTGGCGATGAAGCTCCGGCGCACGGCCGCTGAGTTCGCGACGTGGCAGCAACCGCGCCGAATTCATGATGAAGGTCAGCTCCGACGCGACGTGGATGAACGCCGCGAGCGGCGGACTCAGCAATCCGATCGCCGCCAGCGCGATTCCCACCGTGTCGACCGCAATCGTGCCCACGAAATTCTGAAAAATAATCTTCCGTGTCCGCCGCGCGATCGCCAAAGTGTCGGCAAACTTCTCGAGATCGTTGCCGAGCAGGAGCACGTCGGCACTCTCGCGAGCGACGTCCGTACCTGAACCCATCGCGACCCCGACGCTCGCTTCGGCCAACGCCGGCGCGTCGTTGATTCCGTCGCCGACCATCGCAACCACGCGCCCACTCGCCACCAGGCTCTTGATTCGCGCGAGTTTCATCTCGGGCAGCAGGCCGGCCTCGATCGCGCCTATCCCCAGCGCCTGCCCGACCCTGCGCGCGACAGGTTCGGTGTCGCCGGTCAGAAGAATCGTTTTGATTCCCATGCGATCGAACGCTTCGATTGCGTGCTTCGCCTCAGGCCGGATCGCATCTGCGATGACGATCGCACCAAGGAAGCGCCCCGCCCGCGCGACGAAGACCGCCGACGCCGTATCGAGATCCGCGCTGCTGGAGACGTCCACGCCCCGCTCCGTCATCAGCGCACGAGTGCCGACCACGATCGTCGCATCATCGACAGTCGCGGTGATGCCGCGTCCAGGCTGATAGTCGAATCGGTCCGGCTCCCGGACGATCAGGCCATCCGCGAGCGCGCGTGCGACGATCGCTTTACCCAACGGATGCTCGGAACGGACCTCGGCCGCCGCGGCCGCCTCGATCACCTCCGTCACCGACGCGCCAACGGCGGGAATCACGCTGGTGACCTCGGGCCGGCCAAAAGTGAGCGTGCCGGTCTTGTCGAGCACGACAGTGTCCACCCTCCCCAGCGTCTCGAGGTAGAGTCCGCCCTTGATGATCGCGCCCAGGCGCGCGGATCGACCGATGCCGCCGAGTATCGCCAGCGGAGTTCCCGCCGCGATGCCGCATGCGCCGGCCACGATGATGACCGCGATGGTCGAGCGCGCGTCGCGCGTGATCGCGAACGTTAGTACTGCCGCCGTCAACGCGAAGTACACCAGGTACCCGGCCAGACGGTCCGCCAGCCGTTGCACGGGAGCTTGCGAGCGTTGCGCGTGCTCGACCGCCTCGATGATCTTCCCATAGCTGGTGTCGCGCCCGATTCGATCCGCGCGAATCTCCAGCGCGCCCGACTGGTTGATCGTGCCGGCGTAAACGATCGCGCCGGGAAGCTTTTCCGCCGCCATCCACTCGCCGGTGATCCGCGCCTCATCGACGAACGAATGGCCGCCGATCACCACGCCGTCCACCGGCACCTGCGCGCCCGGAT
>JBAWCX010000592.1:0-2074 GCA_049590495.1 Binatus sp. (SeqCode) | reverse complement strand
CAGGTAACCCAGTACGTAGAAGACCACGAAATAGACAATCATCGACGGACCCACCTCGAGCGTCTTCATCGCCGTGCGCAGGTACAGGTTTCGCGACGCACCCAACGCCGCCGCCGCAAACCACACTCCAATCTGCGTCAGCCCCACGCTGCCGGTGCCGAGGATCTTGCCGGTCATCAGCTCCTGCGCGCTCGCCGCGCACAACAATACCTCGGTGATCCGCGAGCTCTTCTCTTCCATGACCGATCGCATCACCATCACGCCGTATGACAACAGCGAAAACAGCATCACGAACAGAAAAATGAAGACGACTATCGCGCCGCGCAGCTCGTTGAACATCACCGACGGATTGCCGGCGCGTACCGGGGTGAGATCGACCGGCTGCAGCGTCGCGGCCACTTCGCCCGCGCTGCTGCCCTGCTTCACCATGCGTTGCGCGGCGAATGCGTACGACAGCGCGTCGCTGAGCCGGCGCTGAAGAATGAAATCGCCCATGCGTCGCGTCGCGAACACCACGTGACGCGAGGCGACCGCGGCGTCGTCCAGCCACACGTAGCCCTCGAGGTCGCTGTCGTCGAGTCGCTTGTTGAGTCGCTCTCGCTCGGCGGGCGACGCGGGCGAAACGACCGACGGCTCGTAGCTGGTGTCCGGCTGGCGCATCAATTCGCCGCGCGCCAGCTCGGCCAGTGCGCGATTGTCCGACGCGATCACGATTCGCGCCGGGCGCTCGGTGTCGCGCACGATATTGCGGGCCGTCGACGTCGCGATAAACGTCGGCAGGACCAGGAACGTCCCCATGAACAGCGGCGTCACAAACGTCGACAGCAGAAACGAGCGCGTCCTGACCCGCTCGAGGTACTCGCGCTTCGCGACGATCCAGACTTTGTGCGGCGAGAACTCCATCATCGGTTGGATATCCGTTCGATAAAGATCTGTTCGAGCGACGGATCCATTACCTGAAATCGGAGCACGCGCATCCCGCGCATCGCGGCCTGCAACAGTTCCTGCGAGTCGGCGCCCGGCTTGAGTCGCAGCTCGGCGTGATTTCCGTAGTCATTCAACGAATCGATGAGTGGGTTGCCGGCCAGGCATCCGCCGTCGCCTTCATAATCGATTTGCACGAAGCGCCGGCCGTTGCTGGCTTTGACTTCGCTGAGACTGCCTTGCAGCACCGCCTTGCCGCGATCCATCAGGCAGATCGAGTCGCAAAGCTTCTCCACCTGGTCCATCCGATGCGTCGAGAACAGGATCGACTTTCCCGCCGCGCGCAGCCCCATCAGCACATCCTTGAGCTGAATCGTGTTGACGGGATCGAGGCCGGCGAACGGCTCGTCCATGACGATCAGGTCAGGATCGTGCAGCAGCGCCGCGATGAACTGGATCTTCTGCTGCATCCCCTTCGACAGCTCATCGACTCGGCGATCAACCCAGTCCGCGATCTCGAGCCGCCGCGTCCACGCCTCTATTCGTTCCTTCGCGATGGCGACCGACAGGCCCGCAAGCCTGCCGAGAAAAATCAGGTTGGCGCCCACCGTCATCCGGCGGTACAGGCCGCGCTCCTCCGGCAGATAGCCGACCCTGCTCAGCACGCGGCGGCGGAATGGCTCGCCGAAGACTCGCACCGCCCCGGAATCGGGCAAAGTGATGCCGATCATCATGCGGATAGTGCTGGTCTTGCCCGCGCCGTTGGGGCCGAGCAGGCCGAAGATGTGCGCCGGCGCAATCGCGAACGAGATACCGTCAACGGCCGCAAAGCCGCCGTACGACTTACGGACTTCGAGCAGTTCTACGGCCGGCGTCACTACTAGCTAGTGCGCCCACACGAGTTGCGGGTTCGTCTCCCAAGGATAGCCAAAATTCGAACAAGCACTGCCTGTTTTCCCCGCGAAAGAGTCTATGCCCTGCACCCATCGCAGCCAATGATCCCCGGACCCGGCGGAGCGGGCGCAAGAACTTGATTGCGCCCTGCGACCGGTTCCCCTTCCCACTATGGGAAGGGGGTGAGGGGGATAGGACAGCACGACTCCGGCAACTCGTATTCCCCTTCCCCATTCCTGGGGAAGGGGCCAGGGGT
>JBAWCX010000591.1:0-3122 GCA_049590495.1 Binatus sp. (SeqCode) | reverse complement strand
TTGTTATCCGTTATCTGCAAGTCGCCGGAGGCGTCCACCTCCGCCACGGCCCGGTAGTACTGCGAGACGACAGGGTTGGTCGGGTCAACAACGCCAGGCGTGTTCGAATTGGAAACGTCGAGTTGGTTGGGCCCGGTCGTGAAACCCGGACCGCCAACGTAGCCCCCGAACGTAATCGATTGGCCATCGAACGACCGGTTGACGGCCAACTCCGACTTCGATGAGAAACTGGTGTCGATCTGCGAATCATCGATCGGCAGAGTATTGAGCAGTGCGCCGCCCGTGCTCAGCTGATCGAGAAAAATCGGCGAGGTGATGCCGAAGCTGCCATCTGCCGTGTCGTTGTTGAAGACGAATGGGTAGGTTCCATCGTTGATCGCTCCTCCCGGCCCCGGCCCGGGGTTGCAGCCTTTGGGACCCAGTGGGATTGTAGCGTTAACAGTGCCTCCCCCGATTTTCATCACCGCGACCGTCACCGGCGGTGTCCCGAGCGACGTGCAGTTCGGCGGCAAGGTTTCGCCCACGGTAATGGTGCTCGCGCTGCCGGCATAGACGCTTCGCGATACAACCAGATTATTTGGTGTGAACCCGGGGAAGGGGTCGCCTGCCAGCGCCGGCGCCCCCGTCGATGCGATCATCGCGATCGCCGCCACGGCAGCAATCAGCCGCGAATACGGCCGCCGCGCCCGCGTGGCAAACATCTGCAAACAGATAAAGGTGCGCATTTTTCCTCCTGCGTGGAATCTAAAAAAAAGGGTTGAGGGAAACGGACAGGGCAGGAGCGTAGCGGTCGATTGTTATTCCGAAATGAAGAACGAGTTGCGGCTCAGCCAACAGTTGGTTGCGTGACCAAGTCCGACGAGTCCCGTACCGCTGTGTGAAGACGTCGGGCGCCCAGATCTATCTCCTCCGTTCCCCTCTCCAGTAGGGAGAGGGGCCAGGGGTGAGGTCACGTCAAACCGCGACCGCTCTCGCTTGTCTTCCCCTCTCCCCTAAGGGAGAGGATGAAGGTGAGGGACCAAATTCAGCGCGCAATCAGTTCGCGCGCGCTTTAGGATTCCGTGTCTCTTGGCGACCACCGTCGTGTCGCATCGAGCAAGCGTTGTTATCTGCGGAAGTTGCGTAACGTGTCGGGTGCGTTTGACCCCTGGATCGCGGATGCGATTAGCCATACACATCCACCGTTTCGACCGTGAATGCCAAACGGACAGACTTCGTTTCGTCCATGTGCGCACTGATTCTTCGCGTGAATTCTGGTTTCAGCAGACATACGTTCAACTTTTTCGGTGCGTACGCTCTGGTATTTCTGCTATCATCTGACAATCTTGCGGAACAAAGCCCAATTGAGGCTCACATGCTAAAGAGGATTAGGATTCGAAACTTTCTGAGTCTCAAGGACATCGACCTGCAACTTAGCGGCCGGAACGTTCTCGTGGGCCCCAACATGTCTGGCAAGAGCAACTTGATGGAAGCTTTCAAGTTCATTCAGGAAGCGGCCAGCCGTCAAACCACAAACAATATGACACCCCTGCAACAAGCACTCTCGAACCGCGGCGGTTTCGGCGAAGTAGTTTGGAGGGGACAGTCCGAAGGACCTATCGAATTTGAGATTGTCGCTGAACTTGCTGAGGCGCCGGCTAAAGAGTTGAAATCCTACGATTATCAAGCCTCAATTGGGCTTAACCGTGAGTATGGCCATCCAGAAGTACAATCCGAGAGACTAATCGTTACCAGCGCGGGCAAATCCGAGACCATACTTGAAAATACCGGCGGCAAACTAAGGATGCCGGCGAGCCCTGGTTTCGGTGAAGGCCCGCAACAAACCTTGAACCTCGCTTTGGAGCTCACAGGGCGGTTTCCCCATAGCAAGGGGTCATCTTTTTGGAATTTTGTCGAGAACTGGCGCTTCTATCACTTGGTGCCCGCAATCATGCGGCGCAGCAATCCTCCGAGTTGGGAGAGCTATTTATCCGAGCACGGAGAAAACCTGTCTGTCTGGTTGCTGACCCTGCAGAACCATCCCGAGGAATTTCACAAGATCGAGCAGGCCTGCCGAGACGTTCTGTCTGGTCTCGCCGAAATACTCTTTCAGCCAGTAGAGCCGCCCAAGGAGCCCATAGCACAAGGAGCTACATCATTTAGCTATTCGACAGAGTCGTCCAAAATCTCAGTCGGCGTAAGTGAAACACACTTCAAGAAGCCGACCAGCATAAACCGCATGTCAGACGGCGAGCTCGCGTTTCTTGGATTGATGTCTCTGATTCTTGCACCCGCCGATCTAAGTCCTCCTTTGCTGTGTATTGAAGAGCCGGAGAATTATTTGCATCCTAAGCTCGTAGAAGTCCTAGTCGAACTATTGAATCAGCGACAAAGAGAAACCGGTGCTCCGCAAGTCATCGCGACTACGCATTCGCCTTTGTTAGTCGATAAACTGAGCATTGATGATCTCATCATTGTCCAAAAAGAACAGGGAGCCACAAAATTCTCACGCGCTTCATCAAAGAAGCGTCTTAAGAAGCTATTGTCCCGAAAGGAAGTCAGTTTGGGAGATCTCTGGTATTCCGGAGCACTAGCTTCTTGAAGCCGATAATCGGCCTCATCCTGGAAGGTTCCTACGACGAAGCTGCAATTCCGGTGCTTTTGAGGCGCTGCCGCCCCGGAATAAGATCGGTCACCCGAAACTGCCGTGGACCTGTGGCTGGAAAGTTTCTCGGTATAGTAGCCGAGCTCAGTCGCTCTTACCGAGTTGATAGAGTTCTTGTGGTTTCCGACGCCGACGGTCGAGAACCCATGCGCATAGTGCGTGATTTCAGAAGACGTCTCGTCGAGAACTACGGATTCGAGGTCGTCCCAATCGTTGTAGTAGAAATGCTGGAAGCGTGGCTTATAGCTGATCCAATCGCCTTGGAAAGCGTGCTCGGCATTAGGAAAGATTTCGTCAGCCCGGAAAGAATTCGCGATCCAAAGGCAGCCTTGCGGAAAATCCTTCCACAATCGACAGTCTATACACCCGAAATAGCTCGCCGCATCGCCGAGAAGATCGACTTAAAGCTTTTACAGAAGCGTTGCCCGAGGTATTCAGAGTTCCGGGCCGCAATTGTAGATTCGTGACAGATCTGGAT
>JBAWCX010000590.1:0-2777 GCA_049590495.1 Binatus sp. (SeqCode) | reverse complement strand
CCTCGGGCTTGCGGATTGGCATGATGCGACTGTTCGGAATCTGGTGCCGGAGTTTCCTCGTGCCATGGGAGGAAATCAGAGTCAGTCGAAAGAACGGGCTTTTCGGACCGAATGCTGAGCTTAGATTTGGGAATCCTCTTGTAGGAAGACTTAAGATTGATTCCTATATCGCAGACCGGCTGGCGCGCGCGTCTTTAGGCCATTGGCCTGAACCGGGTCCTTTCCCGGGGGAAACGAGCACTGAGGCTCTTGTCATCATCGTGAAACAGTGGCTTGCAGCCACATTGTTTGTGGCGACTTTCTTTTTTGTGGTGCCAAGAATGATGTCTCCGAACGCAAACCTTCCGATTTCAGTTGCTATCCTCTTCCCAGCGATAGTCTTTGGATTTGCCTTTGCTTTTGAATATTACAAGCGCACGAAACGATAGTCCTACTATGGATATCAGCACTGCGAATCGTGGAGAGCGGGACGCGATGATCGATCTGCTTGGGCGATGGTACAACGATGGCGGCGAGTTTTGTTTCCCTCTCCCTGCAAGGGAGAGGATGAAGGTGAGGGTCCGAGTTAGGGTGCAGCGTTCCGCGCCACTGATTAGCCGCCTCGCCCGCTTCGTTGCGGGAGAGGCCGCGCCCAAGGCGCGGGTGAGGGAGATTACAGCACGCTATTTCGCGCGCGATTCAGGATTCTGTCCGCTCTCCTGACGTGTTCGCGGGTTATACGCCACTGTACGGCCTCGTCCTTTCGCGCCTGTCGATACCAGGAGTCTCCGGAGTGATTTTCTGAAGCGTCTCGAATGACGCTACCTATAAACCAGTTCTCCAAAGCACGCAAGATTCAAGTCACCTCGCTTGCGCCCTTGCGAATAATCTAAGAAAAGTCTGACGATGAGTTGAGTCCGGCGGCATGGGCTCGCGTGACTGCCTGAGCGACTACTTGCCTTTCCCACGCCTCGTAGATCCAGCATTCGATTCCCGTGAGGAGCGCGCCGTCGGTGCGAGCGCCGGTTTTTGGGGTCGTGTTTTCAATCAACGGTGGGAAGCCACAACCTTTCTCGATTCTATGGGAGAAAATGGTAATGCAAACTCTGGTTATAGTATTGACGTTGATGGTGTTTTCCCCGAGCGCGTTCGCCAATTGCGTAACCAACGAGCGTGGCCGGGTCGTATGCGGCAATTCAAACGAAGCTGCCGGATATAACTCCCGAACTGGCACCGCCTGGAAGTCACAGAGGGGCCAGTACGGAGTCGCTCACACGCAGACCAGCAGAGGCGGAAATGCCATGACCAAAAATGGTAAGGGCGTGGTTCACACCGCTAATGGCAAAGACTGCTACAAAACAGCAAATAGCCACGGCTGCAATTGAAGGCAGCGCAAAGAACCACTGTGTGAGAATTCGTCACGCGACTCAAGTCGTCTCCAAGGCCTATAGCGGCGGCCGATGAAGTGAGTTACAAAACCTGAACTATGGAAGTTCGGGCTGCGCATCATCGCGAGCGGGACGAGGTTATCGAGCTGCTTGGGCGATGGTACAACGATCGCGGTGAGTTTTTCGCTCGCTACAATCAAAATGATCCCGGCTTTCGCGATGCGCTCTGCCTTGTTGCGCGCGACGGCGGCCGGCTCGTTTCTACCGTTCAGATTTTCGATCGCGCCATCAATCTCGACGGGCACTCGGTGCCGATGAGCGGCATCGGCTCGGTCTTCACGCTCGAGGAGTATCGGCACAAGGGCGTCGCGTCTGCCCTGATGCGTCTCGCCGTCGATACCATGGCGCGCGAGGGCTTCGAGGTATCGTTGCTGTTCGCGGACCGGCTCACCTTCTACAACCAGTTCGGATGGCGCGAGATCGAGCGCAAGCTCAGCCTCCTGGCGGGCGCCGCTTCGATCAATGCGCCCGACCGTTTCGCGATCGACAGCTTCGAGAGTGCGCGCGACCTTGGCGAGATTGCCGCGATTCATCGCGGCTACAGCGGCCGCTTCAACGTCACCGCGGTTCGCGACGACGCCGCGTGGCGCGGGAACCTCAAGTTCGCCGGTAATCAACCGCTCCATCCCGGCGAAGGCTCCGAGGAGTACTTCGTCGTGTGCCGCGACGGCGCACGAATCGCCGCATACGCGCGAGTCACGCGCCTGTACGGCGTCTCGATGGTGATGGAATACGGCTACGATAACGGCGCGGTTGACGCGATGCTCGCGACGTTCAAGTACCTCGGCCAGTCTGCCGCCGGCGTGCCTATCACTGTGAGGAGCGTCGGGGATCATCGCCGCGCGGCGCTGCTCCACAGCGCATCGAAGCCCGCCGAGCCTTCCGTGCTCGTCTCGCATACCGCGCACGATCCGGCGCTCGAAAAAGCCCTGGGCGACGCGGGATGCCCCGTCGCGCATCACATCGACAACAACTACATGTGGCGAGTCCTTGCGCCCGACAAGCTCGCGAGCCGGTTCGCAATGACTCCGGAGGCCGCGTCAGCGCACGCTTTCGAACTCTTCGCCGATTCGCGCTCGGTATACTGGACTGCCGACCGTTTTTAGGAACCTCACTTCCGCATCGGCGCTCGCCGCGACGCGACTGGTTGGCTAGTATTCTTCCGTTGTTTCACTGTTCGATGTGCTGTGGAGGTGGTGCGTGATGAAAGGTCTTTCGCTTTCGCTGTCCGGCGAGTCCCGAAAATTTCGATTGGCCGCGATCGTCGCGCTCGCAGCGCTGATGTCTTCGCACACTGCCCTCGCTGCGCGCCGTCATCATGCCGCCGCCGAGTCCGCATCTGAAGAGGAG
>JBAWCX010000589.1:0-5312 GCA_049590495.1 Binatus sp. (SeqCode) | reverse complement strand
CCGATGCGATCTCGCGCGCCGTCGCCATCAGCTTGTCCTGCGGAACCACGCGACTGACCAGCCCCATCTCGAGCGCCTCGTTCGCATCGACCAGCCGGCCTGTAATCGCCAACTCCGTCGCCCGCGCCAGGCCGATGATTCGCGGCAGCATCCAACTGCTGCCGTGCTCTATAGCAAGCCCGCGCTGCGTGAAGATCAATCCCATCCGCGCGTTCTCCGACGCGATTCTGATGTCCTGGTAGAGACAGGTCGTGAAGCCCAGCCCCACGCACGCGCCGTTGATCGCGCCAATCACGGGAGTGTTGAGCGCCAGCGGCCACGAGTACGACGTTCGATAATCGGCGCGCTGCGCACCCAGCCATTCGTCGGGCGCCGCGGCCGTGCGCGCCGACGCGTTTCCCGCAGCGATATTCGACAGCCCGCTCATGTCCGCGCCCGCGCAGTACGCGCGCCCCGCGCCGGTGACGATAATCGCGCCGATCGCAGAGTCGCGCTCGGCATCCAGCACGGCGGTGCGCATCTCCGCGCCCATCTTCGGCGTCCACGCGTTCATCTTCTCGGGCCGGTTCATAGTAACGGTGGCCACGCGATCCTTCTTCTCGTAAATGATTTCAGCGAATTCCATTTTTTTCTCCATGTCTCTGATGCCAGAGATTTTGCTCGCGCCGCAGAACCCTCACCTAACCTCTCCTGTAAAATAACGGGCGAGGCACCGGAAGCGGATTAGGTGATCAAAGCACTTCCCAATCGTGAAATCTAACGCCGTGCGATTCCGCCCGGACGTACTTTCATCCGCCGGCGATGGCTGTTAGTAAAGCCGTGATGTTGATGCGCCGAATCCAACTTTGCATCGTCGCAGTCGCGATCGCGCTATTCGCAACGGCACCCGGCTATGCCGCCGAGACGGCTCCCGATACCTCAGCCGTCGCTGTCCACGGAATGGTCGTGTCGGAGAGCGACGACGCTGCGCGCGCCGGCGTCGAGATCCTCAAACAGGGCGGCAACGCCGTCGACGCTGCGGTCGCCACTGCGCTGGCCGTGGGCGTCACCAATCCCGCCTCGTGCGGAATCGGCGGCGGCGGCTTCATGCTCATCTATATGGCGAAGGCCCACGCGTTCTATGCGCTCGACTATCGCGAAACCGCGCCGCTGCAAGCCCGCCCCGACATGTACATGCGCAACGGCAAGCCCGACGAGGATCTAGCGCGCGACGGCGTGCTGGCGGTGGGAGTGCCGGGCGAGATCGCGGGCATCGACGCCGCGCTCAGGCGCTTCGGCACCATGAAGTTTCAGCAGATCGCGGCGCCTGCCGAGAAACTGGCCGGCGACGGTTACGCGGTGAGCCCGCATCTGGCGAAAGAAATCGAAACGCTCGCGCCAAAGCTCAAAAGCGATTCCGGGTTGAGCGAGGTCTTCCTGAAGCCCGACGGTTCCGCGCCCAAGGCCGGCGATCTGATCGTCGCGAAGAATCTCGCCGCGACATTGAAAAGACTCGGCGACAATCCGGTCGCGAATTTTTATCACGGCGAGGTCGCTGCCGCGCTCGTCGAGTTCATCAAGGCGCACGGCGGACTCGTCAGCGCGATCGATCTCGCCAACTATCGTCCCGACTGGCGCAATCCCATCAGCCACCGCTACGCAGGATACGACGTCTATGCGATGCCGCCGCCGTCGTCGGGCGGCGTGGTCCTCGAGATGCTTGGCGCGCTCGATTCGGGCCATCTCGCGGGACTCGGAATCAACTCGCCGCCATACATCGCGCGCCTGGTCGAAGTGTTGCGTCAGGGTTTCATCGATCGCGAGCAATACGCCGATCCATCTTTCGTAGGCGTCGAGATTCAGAAGCTGCTGACCGACACTCACATCCAGGAATTGCGCGAACGCGCTTTGCACAGAAAGTCGCCGCCGCCACCGCCGACTGCGGCGCACGATCACGGCACTTCGAGCCTGCTGGTCGCGGACAAGGATGGCAATGTCGTCGCTCTGACAACCACGATCAACACCGTGTTCGGCGCCAAGCTGAGCGTGCCGGCCCTCGGCATCATACTCAACGACGAGATGGACGATTTCGCCGTCGCGCCGGGGGTGCCCAACGCGTATCGCCTCGAAGGCGAGCGCGCCAACGAAGTGCGGGGCGGCAAGCGCCCGCTCTCGTCGATGACGCCGATAATAGTCACCAAAAACGGCGTGCCCGTCATGACGACCGGCGGTTCCGGTGGCCCAACTATCGTCAGCGGCGTGTTGCAGGTCGCGCTCAATATCCTGACGTTCCATCTTGATGCTGCCAGCGCGGTCGCGGAGCCGCGAATTCACGAACAAGCCGCGCCGGACGTGGTAATCGTCGAGCAAGCGATGCCCGCCGCAACGCGCGACGCGCTCGAAGAGATGGGCTACAAGCTCAAGGTCGTGCCGCAACTGGGTGCGGTCGGCGCAATCACGCTCGCGCCCGCGAACTTGCGCGGCGCGGCCGATCCGCGCAAAGGCGGCGGCGCTGTCGGCTATTAGCGATCGCGCCGGCACGTTAGACTCGACCCTCGTGTCCGGGATCGCTCGCAACGAAATCTCCTCGCCGGCCTTCGCCGCATCGTCGGCGCCTGCGATGCCGATAGCATACGACGTCGCCGCAATCGTCGCGCTGTCGCTGGCAGTCTGCATGTCTCATCTCGGTTCATTCGGCCTCTGGGAGCCCGACGAGGCTCGCTACGCGGAGATTGCGCGCGAGATGCTGCAAAGCGGCAACCTGCTCGTGCCGCATCTCAACTACGTCGCGTATGTCGAGAAACCGCCGCTGCTCTACTGGCTGACGACGCTCTCTTTCTGGATCTTCGGCGTTTCGGAATTTGCCGCGCGCCTGCCGGTGGCGCTGTCGGCAATCGCAGGAATACTCGCGACGTACTTCTTCGCGCTGCGCGCGTTCAGCCGCCGCCACGCGATTCTCGCCGCCGCGATCCTCGCCACGACTCCGCTGTACGCCTTGATGGCGCAGGTGCTCACGACCGACATGATGCTCACCGCGCTGGTGACGATCGCGACCTTCTCGCTCTACCTGCATCGGCAGGAAGGCGGTCGATGGTGCTGGATCGCATACGTCGCGATGGGCTTGGCCGTGATGACCAAGGGGCCGGTGGGTGCGGCGCTGCCAATTTTTTCGACGCTGCTTTGGTTGACAGTCAATCGAGAACTGCGCGGCGCGATCGGGAAATTCCGCGCGATATCGGGTCTCATACTGACAATACTCATCGCCGCGCCGTGGTTTGTGGCGATGACGATACGTGAGCCGGGCTTCGCCGACTTCTACTTCATCGGCGAGCATCTGAGGCGCGCGTTCGAAGCCGACTACAGCCACAGCGAAGCGTTCTACTTCTACCTTCCGGTGCTCGCGATCGGATTGCTGCCGTGGTCGCTGCTCGTGCCGTTCCTCACGTGGCGCGAGGCGCCGCGCAATCCCGCGCGGAGCTTCTGCGTCGTTGCGGCGGGCGTCACTGTGGTCGCCTTCTCATGCGCGAGCGCGAAGCTGATTCCATATATCCTGCCGGCCGTCCCTCCGCTGGCCGTGTTGATCGCCGACGGGCTCGTGTCATGCGCATGGCCGGCCGCGGACTCACGCGCCGCGCTGCGGCCGCCCGACTCGCGGATACTTATCGAGAGCGGACCCATGCTCGCGCTGCTGGGCGCGGGCGTGATCGTCGCGGCGATCGCGGCGGCGCAATTCCGCACACCGTACGTGATGGCGGCACGCCCGGCGATGTATGCGATCGGCGCGATCCTGCTGGCGGGCGGCGCAGTCACGACGTCGATGTTCGCAACGCGCCGCACGGCGGCGGGACTCGGGGCGATCGTCGTCACGCTCGCATTCACGTTGATTGCGGGCGGATGGGTCAGGCTGGAGACCGAGCCGATGCGTTCGTACGCGGGACTCAGCCGCGCGATCGCCAGGACGGCGCCCGACGCGGAGATAATCTGTTACCATCGCTACGTTCAGTCGCTCCCGTTCTACAATCAGCGCCGCGTGATTCTGCTTGGCGGCCGCACCGAACTCGATTTCGGCTCGCGACTCGACCCGGACGCGCGCGAATGGTTCCTGAACAATGACGAGCAGATGTTTCGCCGGTGGGATAATCCGGGGCGCGTGGTGGTCGTGCTCGACGCCGGCGACCTGGCGCGAATGAAGGAGCGCTTCGGCGAGTTTGACGTGATCGCAAGCGAAGGAAAGAAACGCGCAATTGTCCGACGGGAAAGAATCTCGCGCCGTGAACCAGCAATCCTCAACTGAACAGGCCGCATCGACGGTGACGCCGGCCTCGGCCGCGCCGCCGGCGCATCCGTATCGCGCGTTTGCGATGCGCGCGGGATTGGGACTGGTGGTGGTCGCCGTTTTGTTGGCGCATTACGACGCGCGGCCGATTTTTCGAATCCTCAGCCGCGAGCGGCCCGCATACTTTGCCGCAGTCATCGTACTTTTCCTGGCGGGGCAGGCGATGTGCGCTTATCGATGGCAGTTGTTGGCCGCTATCTTGAAAGTGCACGGCCGGTATCGCGAGTTTCTCAGTTACACATTCATCGCCATGTTCACGAATCTGTTCGTGCCGGGTTTGCTCGGCGGCGACGCGGCGCGATCCGTCTATCTCGGGAGGCGGCGTGGCCGGTTGGGCGAGGCGATCGCGTCGGTGGTGGCGGATCGCGGCGTGGGATTGATCGGTTTGTTCTGGTTAGCGGCGTTCGCGGCGATATTTCTGAACTTCGCATCGATTCCGCGGTCGGTCATCATGCCGACGATCGCGGTCGGTGCGATCGCGCTGGCAGGATTTCTGCTTTCGCCGCTGGTCGCGCGGCTGATTCATCTGATGCCGCGGCCTATCCGCCGCGCGGGCGGAATTGTCGCACCGTACCTGCATAATCCGGCGGCGCTGATTGTGCCGATCGCATTGTCAATCGCGCTGCAAATCGGGCTGGCAGTATGCCAGTACCTGCTGGCGGCCGGCCTTGGATTGGCGGTGCCGCTCTCGCTGTTTATCCTTTGCGTGCCGATTGCGAACTTGTTCGCCAGTCTGCCGCTGACGTTGAATGGGTTGGGGCTTCGCGAATCGGCTTACCTGGTGCTGTTCGGGATGGCTGGGATGCGAAAAGAAGACGCAATCGCGCTAGGACTGTTGTGGTTCGCAGCAACGATGGCTGGCGGCTTGACGGGCGCGATCGCATTCGCGACAACGCCCGCGGCGGGCGGAGTGAGGGAAGGGTAAATCACTTGATTTAATGTGAAACCCACCGGGGGTTTCACACTTCCTTGGGCAGGGGTGACCCCTGCACCCGGT
>JBAWCX010000588.1:0-1963 GCA_049590495.1 Binatus sp. (SeqCode) | reverse complement strand
ATGTTCAATCACATCGGCGCGCATGCGTATCAGCAGGGCGAGTTGTGCCGCTCGATCGTGATGGGCGGAGTCGCGACGCGATTCCCGAAGTTGGCGTTTGGATTTCTCGAATGCGGTGCGGGATGGGCTTGCGACCTGCTCCATTCGCTCGAGGAGCATTGGGAAAAGCGTAACACTGCCGGCCTGGTGAATTACGATCCGTCGCGCCTCGACCGCCCGCGACTGCATCAACTGCTCGCGGAGTACGGCGGTCCGGAATTCGTCGCGAAAAATTCGGCGCGCGCGGTGCGGGCCTACGACGAAGGCCTCGAGCGTCACGACCGTGCGGCGGATCGCGACGAATGGGCGCTGACCGGTGTCCGCGACGAGCACGACTTCGCGCGAATCTTCGCCAACTTCTACTTCGGCTGCGAGGCCGACGACCTCAGCGTCCATCGCGCGCTCGACTCGCGCGCCAACCCGATGCGGACGCGGCTGCAGCCGATTTTCTCGTCCGATATCGGCCACTGGGACGTCCCGGACATCTCGACAGTGCTGCTCGAAAGCCATCGGCTGGTGGACAAGGGACTCTTGAGCGACGCGGATTATCGCGATTTCGTTTTTGCCTATCCCGCGCAACTTCATCTGCAGGCGGATCCACAATTCTTCGCCGGTACCGCGATCGCGGATTCGATCGCCAGGCTCAACGCATAGAAGAGGAAGCGCTCGATGCTTTCGAACGAACGCAAGCGCGACTGGGACGAGAAGGGCTACTTCATCATCCGCGGCTTCATGCCGCCGGAGGCCTGCCGCGCGATGCATGCGCGAGTGGTCGAGATTTGCCGCCTGAACGCCGCGGGACAGAGCGTTTCGAACGTATTCGTGTTGCCGGAAAAGAAGCCCAACCCGCTCGCGCAGAATCCCGAGGACAATGTCGGCAAGGTTTTCCGGCTACATCGCGATCCGATTTTCAAAAAGCTCGTCGAAGATCCCGCGGTGCTCGACCTCGTGAGCAATCTGATCGGACCGGAACTCGATTGCTTCGTCAGCCAGTTCATTTTCAAAAATCACGGCGCGCTCGGACAGCCGTGGCATCAGGATTCTTACTACTTCGCCTTCAGCACGCGCCCGCAGGTTGGCGTCTGGCTGGCGGTCACCGAGGCCACGCTCGACAACGGATGCCTGCACGTGATACCGGGCTCGCACAAAGAGCCGGTGCACCAACACGTTCCCGACCGGCGCCCGCACGCGCAATACGGCTATACTGAGATCGTCGATTACGACACGTCGAAGTCGATGCCGGTGCTGATGCAGCCCGGCGACCTGCTGGTGTTCCACAGCCACCTGATGCATCGCTCGACCGACAACATGTCGGGCGGCATCCGCGCCGCGATGGTCTGGCATTACACGAAGTCTGGAACGATCGATCAGACCAGGGAGAAGTTCGGCCATCAGAACCCCTCGCACGATTTCATGAAGATCGAGCGTCGCCACGCAGCCGAGGACAGGCCATGAATGGGGCTGAGAGCCTGATCCGCACCGCGATCGCGGCCGGGGTCGAGGTGTGTTTTGCAAATCCGGGGACGACCGAGATGCCGCTGGTGGCGGCGCTCGACTCCGCCGACGGGCTGCGCGCGATTCTCGGATTGTTCGAGGGTGTTTGCACTGGCGCCGCCGACGGCTATGGGCGGATGGCGGAGAAACCCGCCATGACACTGCTGCACCTCGGTCCGGGCTTCGCCAATGGCATCGCGAATCTGCATAACGCGCGTCGCGCACGCTCGCCGATCGTGAATCTGATCGGCGACCATGCCACCTGGCACGTCGGCGCCGACGCTCCGCTCACTTCCGATATCGTTTCGCTCGCGACTCCTGTCTCGGGATGGATACGAAGCGTGCGCAATTCGGCGGCGCTCGCGGAGACTACTGCGGAAGCGATTGCGGCGGCCGGCCGCGCGCCCGGCCAAATCGCCACGTTGATTAT
>JBAWCX010000587.1:0-3082 GCA_049590495.1 Binatus sp. (SeqCode) | reverse complement strand
ATCGTTTGCTCAATTCCAGCCACGGCGACCAGTAGGGACAGCGTTCATCGACCGGGTTCAGGATCAGGTCTCCGCGCACGGGTCGATAGAATTCGGAGACGTATTCGCACTCAGGATCGACCACGATCGCAAGCTCTCCGCGCGCCTGAATCTGGCGCAGGAGCGAACGGATCGCCATCGACTTCCCCGCCCCGGTCGCTCCCGTGATGAGGAAATGCTCGCACTCAGTCGAGCGCGGAATGCGAACTTGGGCGAGCTCGACTCCCGCCGGTTCGCTCCGCAATTCGGTGCGGCGAAGTTCTCGGGCGAGCCGGCGCGGCGGGATCAACGTGAGGCCTCGCAGATGCTTCCCCTGTGAACGGTCCTCGGGATCGCGGAGGAGGAGATAGCCGAGAGCGGCGAGAGTTATGGTCGCCGGTACCGCTCCCCAGACGCTGTAAGAGGCGAACCACTGTCCGAACGAGCGCCCCAGAAAGAAGCGCCAGTTCAGATAAAGGTACATGCTCTCGATCGTCGCACGACCGCCTCGGTAGGGGAGCGATAGGAAGCAGAGCGGGACCTTCTGGGTGAAGAGCCAGGCGAGAATCCAGCGCCCGAAGTATTGGTGAGCGCCCGGTCCCGAGAGGCGGCCGCTCCAGTACCAGACGAAGAAAAGGTCGGAAGCCGCCCAAATGAGAACCCAGAGCAGCTGGATGCGAAGGCAGAGGCGCAGCAGCACCGCGGCTGAACCAGAACTCAATTCGTATCGGATGGCAGTTCGTGACAGATTCATATCGTTCTTCTCCTGAGCCGCTGCATGTAGCGTTCGGCTTCTTGTTGCGAGGTCTGGCGGATCTGGTCGGTCGCTTCGGAGCCGACCTGATGATCGAGCAGATGCTGGAGCGTGAGCCGGGTGCGGGTGAGATCGAAAAGAATCTGATCCAGGCTTGGGTGCTGGTTTGATTCGTCGATCGGCCCGCCGAGACGAGGGCGACCATCTCCACCGAAGTGCTCGGCGAGTACTGCGCGGATCAATTTGCGAGGCGCAATTCCTCTGTCCCGCGCGGTTTTCTCAATCCATTCCAACAGCTTCGGCGACAGGCGGACGGTGTATGGAATCTCCGGCATCGGACTACTCTTCATTCCTTCAAGGCGTACACGCCGTATACTTCAATGAATCCGGGGGCTTAGGCTGACCCGCTTCGCACGGGTCGGCGCGCCGTACACGCTGGCGTGTACGGAAAAGCGCCCGCGGTCACGCCACTTTCCGATGGGCCGTGTACGCTCTGGTACACATCCTTCATCCAGAGGGATGAGTGACGTGTCAGTTGTAAACACGTGCGAAGCACGTCAGCCGGTACCACAATGATGCAAGTCACGGTTGAGCCTAGGCGGTGCTGTTAGATGAAGACTGAGTGGCGCTGCGGCGTGGCTGAGTCTTGTCGCCGGAACGGGACCACGACTGGAACTCACGGTCTGCGTCGAGAAAGGCGCGGAGGATCTCGGCGATGAGCGAGCGAGTGTCTACCGACTCGCCGTGAACGCGCTCGTAATATTGTGCGTAACGCTCGAGGGTTGCATTCAGGTCGCCAGCCAGCATGACGCGGACCTGAACGGAGCGAAGGGGCTTGGTGATGCGTGCGAGTTTCATTGTGACCTCCACAAATTGGCTTCTGAAATGATTCGTCAGAATGGAAAGAGGTAAGTCAGGGAGCGCACAGCGATGAGCGCCGCGATACTCGCAAACCCGCCGGCCAATAGGCGACCGGCGAATTGACGGTTGCCCAGCGCATACAAGATTGCCGAGCAGGCAAAGTTCAGGACGATCGCGACGTGAGCCACCGGACCGGCGATGATGTCTTGCAAGGCGGTCAGCGTCTGGTCCCATGGCAGTGCGCCGGCGCTAGTTGCCGCGAAGCATAGTCTGCCTTGCAGCAAGAGGGCGGCTGTCATGCTGATGATCGGCAGAGTGAACGCCGAACGGTGAAATGGTTTCTTCATGGAGTCTCCTGGCTTGCCGAATGCCGGCTGCTGAGCAACCTAGGGGTAGATACCGGTAAGATGTAATTATGCAATTCCATAATTCTTGTCAAGCATCACGAGATCGCTGCCATTCAGCCGCGAGGGGCTCTGCTCTCTTGCTCCGTCCGATGGTGAGTCGTTGCATCTCCGCACCGCCCGCGCGTGCGGCTGCTTTTTCATTGCCCAAGTTCTTGGAATTTCCTAGCTCGTGCACCGTTGATGTCAGGTCAGTGCCTAACGTGCGCCTTCTGGCTTGGCGGCGGCGTTGATACAACGGGCAGGACACAGGCCCGCAGTGTTGAAAGGTGCGAAGTCGGTAGAAGGATCAGGCGAGGTGAGAGGCTCGAATCAAGGGACGCGGAGCGTTTTACAAGAGCTAGTCTGAGGACTCGACAGGCCGCGCCCGTGTCACATTCATGAACTTGCCGTTTGCGACACGTCGCGCACGGAAAATCTCAGCTACTCCTAGAAGCTCTACTCTGCTGCGCTCTCCGTTCAGAACGTCCGGATGGGCGAGCAGCGCCTCGATGCCAATGCGAGAAAGACGCGGCAGCCAGATGGGCCAGACGAAGAACCATTCACGATCGTTTCGAGCAGCTCCAACAGCCTTCATTCGCTTCGCGCGCGGCGCTGTCGAGAAAGACAGAAACCCGATAGCTGCGAGGCGGTTCGCCCCCGCAACCGTCCGCGCTGCCCCTGCTAGGCTGGGATCGCCATACCGTAAGGCATACCTCTGATCGTCTTCAGGATCCCAGCGAAATCCGTCCGCGTCATCCTCATGCCGCCAAGGGTGGAAGAGCGCTTGGGCAAGTTTGGCTGGATCGGCCAGATCGGGAGGCGATTTGAGCTTCCGCAGGCGATTTGGGTGAACTACCGGCGGGTGCTTGAAATTCAGACGAGGTTACTGGCCCGCGTGGTCACCGGCGAGGCCCCTCGATACGTCGGTTTCGAAACGCGCTGACTGATGCGAGCGGTGAGGTGACGATGAAAACCCGGGATCCGCTCGCGGGCCAAAAAACCTTGCCAATGCGACGATTTAGGACTATCGGACTAGAAAGACAGATGAGAACGGCGTTGGGAC
>JBAWCX010000586.1:0-8614 GCA_049590495.1 Binatus sp. (SeqCode) | reverse complement strand
GCTCGAAGGCGTGGAAGACGCCGACCCCGCCGGGGTCGGCGAACGCCGGGTGCTCGCGCGCGACGGCACTGTGACGGCGGTAGTGGTGTTGTCGTCGAAAACCGGACGCATCGTCGCGGGCCCCGATCTCCTTTCGCGCGGTCTCGTAAGTGGCGACGGAACTTCGGCGCACATGCGCCGCGCGAAGGAGGAGCTGACGCGGCGCCTCGGCGCGCTCGGCGGCTCTTTGCAGGCCAACGATCCTCGCGTCAAAGAAGAAATCGTGCGCGCGATTCGGCGCTACTTCAGCGACGAGCTCGGCAAACGGCCGTTGGTGATTCCGTACGTGACGGAGGTGTGAGCACCATCGCGCGCAAGGAGAAACCGCCGATCGAATTGCCTCCTCCGGCCGCCGTGGTGGAAGTTTCGATTGCGCCGTCGCCTGGCAGCCGAATCGCTCGCGAGCTATGCGCGCTCGCGATGTTGGCGTTCGCGGTGTTCGGCACAGTGAGCCTCGTCAGCGTCGATATCGGACAGAGTCCCAACCTCGGCGGTCCGGTCGGCGCGGCAATCGCGGCGGCGCTCGGCGGCCTGGTCGGATATCAGTCGTACACCGCGATGATATTGGCCGCGTGGCTGGCGCAACGCGTGTGGACGGGCGCCGGAATCCTCACGATCGCGCGCGAGATTGGCGGCGGCGTCATTCTGATTCTCGCGCTCGCGACGGCCGGCGCGCTGTGGGATCTGCACGACGCGAAGATGGGCGGCGAAGTCGGCGCGGATCTCGCGACGGTGCTCAGCGACTCGCTCAACGTCTCTGGCGGGGCGATCGCGGTCGCGCTCGGATTCATCTGCGGGCTGGCCTTGATGCTCAAGCGGGCGCCGACAGAGTTGCTCGCCGGAGTCGTAAATAAAATTCGACCGCGTCGCGAAATGTTCGAACTTGACGACGGCGCGCGAGTCCCGTTCTCTCTGAGCACCGGCGACGAGATCGAGACGGACACGGACGGCGTCAACGGCAAGGCGGCGCCATTGAAGGTCAGGCTGCTCGAAATTCGCGAGAAGCGCGACAAGGCGGCTGCGTCGAAGCCGCGTCAGAAAGGTGCGTTCAAACTGCCACCGCAATCGCTGCTGGACTTGCCGCCCGCCGAGCATGCGCAGGTCGACGAGGGCCAGCTCGAGCGTAGCGCGCGCGTGCTGGAGCAGAAGCTCGCGGATTTCGGCGTCGAGGGGCGCGTGGTCGAAGTCCAGCCGGGCCCGGTCGTCACGATGTACAAGTTCGAGCCGGGCTCGGGAATCAAGGTGAGCCAGATCGTCAATCTTGCCGACGACCTCTCGATGGCTCTGAGAGCTGCCGCAGTGCGAATCCAGGCGCCCGTGCCCGGCGAGGCCGTAGTCGGAATCGAAGTGCCCAATCGCAAGCGCGAACGCGTTTTTTTGCGCGAGATTCTCGAGGCCGAAGAATTTTCGGCCGCGCAAAGCCAGCTCACTATTGCGCTCGGCAAGGATATCGCCGGACGTCCGGTGGCGGCCGACCTCGCCAAGATGCCTCATCTGCTGATCGCCGGCGCGACTGGAACCGGCAAGTCGGTTTCGCTCCACACGATGATCGCGTCGATTCTGTTCAACGCGACCGCCGATGACGTTCGCCTGATTCTCGTCGATCCCAAGATGCTGGAATTGTCAGTGTATGAAAATATTCCGCATCTGTTGGTGCCGGTCGTCGTCGATCCGCAGAAGGCCGCGTCCGCGCTGCTGTGGGCAACGCAGGAGATGGAGGCCCGCTACCTGCGGATGCGCGAGTTGGGCGTGCGCAATATCGACGGCTACAACCACGCGCTGGCGTCTGGGGTATCGCTGGCGCAGCTCAAGATGGCGGGGCAGAGCGCGCCCGCGTCGGACGACCCCAATCAGCCGGCGGTAGGCGCGATCGAGCATCGCAAGCTACCGAAGATCGTGATCGTCATCGACGAGCTTGCCGATTTGCTGCTAAGCGAGGGCAAGACCGTCGAGCGCGATATCACGCGCCTCGCGCAAAAGGCGCGCGCGGCCGGGATTCATCTGATACTGGCGACGCAGCGACCGTCGGTCGATGTGATCACCGGGCTAATCAAGGCGAACCTGCCGGCGCGCATCTCGCTGCAGGTGACGTCGCGCGTCGATTCGCGCACGATTCTCGATTCGATCGGCGCCGAACGCCTGCTCGGCGCCGGCGATATGCTCTTCATGCCGCCCGGCAGCGCGAAGCTTCGCCGCCTGCACGGGCCGTTCGTCGGCGAGCATGAAATTCGCAAGCTCACCGATTTTTTGCGCGAGCAGGGCGCGCCCGAATACCGGATGGAAATCCTCGACACCAAGGCGCCCGGCGAGGAAGGCGGCGATGGATTCGGCGCCGACGTACAAGACGAGATGTATGACGAGGCGGTGCGAATCGTGATGGAGACCAACCAGGCGTCGATCTCGATGATCCAGCGGCGGCTGCGAATTGGCTACAATCGAGCGGCGCGGATGGTCGAGCAGATGGAACGCGAAGGAATCGTGATGCCCGCGGATGGCGCCAAGCCGCGCGAAGTGCGCCTGCACAGCGCGCGATGAGTGCGTGAAGTCCTATAGCTGCGATTTCGTCTAACCAACAGCATGAACAGAATCTGGAAGGCGCTCTCTCCGCTTACCTTGATGTTGCTTGTCGCAGCTGGGCCGGTTCGTGCTGAGACGACGGCGCCGTCCGGCGCACCGGTCAGCAAAGATTTGAAGCAGGTGCTCGATCGCCTGCAGCGTCATTACCACGACACCAACTCATTCACGGCGAAGTTCAGCGAGGAGATCGCGCCGGTCGGCGCTCCGAAGCGCACGCGCCAGGGCACTGTTTCATTTCGCAAGCCCGGACGCATGCGATGGGAGTTCGAGGCGCCGGAAGTCGAGACAATAGTCAGCGACGGCGAGACGCTCTACAACTACGATCCGGATCTCAACCAGGTGAGCGAGACTCCGCTGAAGCAAGCGCTCAAATCGAGCAGCGCGACGTCGTTCCTGCTCGGAATCGGAAATATCAACCGCGACTTCAAGGCCGCCTTCGCGAAGCCGCCGAAGCCCACCGGTCTCGTAGATTTGATCCTCGACGCGAAGGCCGGCGGCTACAAAATAGAAGTCGGACTCGACCCGAAGAGCTACAATCTGATGACGTTGACGCTCACCGACCAGCTCGGCGACGTGACCCGGATCGATTTCAGCGACATTCACGACAATGTGGAACTTCCCGATTCGACTTTCGCATTCAAGACGCCGCCGGGCGCGGACGTCGTGACGGCACCAGCCTCGCCTTGAGTGTTCTGGTACACTAAACACAGCACGATCGATGCGCTGAAATTTTGGACCGCGATTGCCTCGCGAGTATGCGACGGGTATTTTTAAAAGCCCCCTGAGTTTCTCCGGTTCCGCGAATGGAAAAAGTTCACCTACTCACGCTTGGATGCCCCAAGAATCTCGCCGACAGCGAGCTGATGCTTGGCGCGTTGACGTCGGCGGGATTCGAGATCACGCTCGATCCCGAAGAGGCGCAGGTTCTGTTGGTGAACACCTGCGCGTTTATCGAGGCGGCCAAGAAGGAATCGATCGACGCCATCCTCGAAGCGGCGGAGGTCAAGAAGCGCGGCCTCGGCAAGCGGCTGGTGGTTGCGGGATGTTTGTCGCAGCGTTACGCCGCCGAGCTTGCGGCGACGATGCCCGAGGTCGACGTGTTCGTCGGCACCGGCAACTTTCTCGATTTGCCCGAACTGCTGCGGCGCACGGAAGCGCCCGAGTCGCGGCCGATTCCGTATGCCGGCGCGGCGCATCTGCTGCCGACCTCCGCAATCCCGCGGGTGAAGACCGGCGATTTCTTCACGTCTTACTTGAAGATTTCCGAAGGTTGCAATCACAAGTGCGCCTTCTGCATTATCCCGAAAATTCGCGGGCTGCATGAGAGCCGCCCGACTGCTGATCTGGTCGCGGAGGCGCGGAACCTTGCGGCCGGCGGCGTCCGCGAGATCAACTTAATCGCGCAGGATTTGACCGCCTACGGCCGCGACCTCGACGAGCCATCCTCGCTCGCGGCTTTGCTGCGGGAACTCTCGACGATCGACGAGCTGCGCTGGATACGGCTGCTGTACTGCTACCCGAATTTCGTGACCGCCGAGCTGCTCGACGCAATCGCCGAGCTGCCCAAGGTCGTCAAGTATATCGACATGCCGCTGCAGCACGCCGACGACGCGATGCTGCGCGCGATGCGCCGCGAGCGCTCGGGCGCGGCTCTCGTCAAGCTGCTCGACCGCGTGCGGGAGCGAATCCCGGGCGTCGTTCTGCGGACGTCGTTTATCGTCGGCTTTCCGGGCGAGACCGACGCCGCCTTCGAGCGCCTGGTGGATTTTGTTCGCGAGGAGCAGTTCGATCGCGTCGGCGTGTTCACCTACTCGCGCGAGGAGAATACCGCCGCGTACGATTTGCCCGGCCAGGTGCCCGAGCGCGTCAAACGCGCGCGGCGGGCAAGCTTGATGGCAACGCAGTCGGAAATCTCGCTCGCCAAGAACCGCGGCCTGGTCGGCCGCGAGATGGACGTGCTGATCGAGGGCCCGATGCCGGGACGCTCGACGCGGCTGCGCGGGCGAACCTCGGGGCAGGCGCCCGAAATCGACGGTTCAGTATTTCTCGAGGGCGAGGCGGAAGCGGGCGAGTTCGTCCGCGCGCGAATCGACAAGGCCCTTAGTTACGACCTGCACGCAACGGTCGCCGGAGCGGCCGCGTAAATATATTGGGAGTCGTGAATTCGATGGCGAATAAACCAGTTGCCGCGAGCCGAAAGAAGTTCCTTGCCAAAATGCGCGAACAACTGCTCGAAACCAAAAACAAACTGCTGGGTGAGATCGATTCGGAGTTGCGCGCCGAACGCGAGGGCAACAAGGACGAGGGTATGGACACCTACGACCTTGCCTCCGAGGAGCGCGATCGCGAGATCAACTTCATCCTGTCGGACCGCGAACGCGTCAAGCTCCAGCAAATCGACGACGCGCTCGAGCGGCTCGACGCGGGCACCTACGGCGTCTGCGAGTCGTGCGGGCTGGAGATCGCCGAGGAGCGCCTCGAAGCGATGCCGTTTTCGCGGCTGTGCCGGGATTGTCAGCAGGACCAGGAGCGCGAGGCAAAGTCGCAACGGCGCTTCGACGACGAGCCTAATACCTACCGCAAAATAGGCTCGACCGACGCCGACGACGAGAGCGCCTAGACTGGCGGGCGCGCCGCCCAGACGTGGTTTACCGCGCTGCCCAAACCAGTCATCCTAGATAGACGACTTGCGCAGGATCCGCAGTCCTTAACGCTTGTTAGGATCGCTGCGCGAGGATTTCAGCAACCGGATAATGAGGATATTTTCCGATATTGATAACGGCGGTTCCGTTGGGCCATCCGTCGACATAGCCGACGCGCGCGCGCGGATTCGCGCCAATCTTTCCGGCGTCGGCGCGACTATCGCGCTGGCGAGCGCGCGCGGCGGGGTCGGCAAGAGCATGCTCGCGGTGAATATCGCGGCGGCGTTGGCGATGAAAGGCCGCAAGGTGGCAATCGTCGATGCGGACCTGAATTCGCCGAGTGTCGGCGCGATGCTCGCGATGAAACCGCCGCGGCGCCTCCCGATGATCGAAGGAATCGAGCCGGCCGCCGGGCCGCATGGCTTGCGTGTCGTCTCGAGCGATCAGCTAACCGGCGGCGAAGCGCCACCGATCAGCTTTGTGCAGGATCACGATCAAATCGATGGCAACCACGACGGCCAGGTTGCGACCGGCCCGGTGCGTCCCGCTGAACTGAGCTATAGTGAAGCGCTGCGGCGAATACTTGCGCAATCGCAGTTTGGGAGCGTGGATTTGTTGATAATCGATCTGGCGACCGGCCTGGATCGCTTGTACTCACTTTCCGCGATGGTGGCGCTCGACGGCGTTCTGCTGTTGAGTCATCCGTCGACGCAGGACACGAGTGCGGCACGTCAGGCGATGAAGATTGGGCGGGCGATCGGAGCGCCAATCGTCGGCATCGTCGAGAACATGACGGGCTTCAACTGCGACGGATGCCGCGCGGTGCGGCCGCTATTTCCAGAAGGTGATCTGAACAGCGCAGCGCGCGAGGCTGCGGTGCCGATATTGGCGCGGTTGCCGTTCGAACCGCGTCTCGCGGACTGCACCGATCGCGGCGTGGTGTTCGTCCGCGAGTACGCGTCCACGCCGACCGGCAAAGTGCTCGCCGATATCGCCAACCACGTTGACGCGATGGTCGCCGCCCGCACTCGCGCAGCGGACTCGCCCGCTTAGCGCGGCCCGTCAATCGGAATCGTCATCGCTTTCGTCTGACGCCGTCTGCACCGAATCTGCGACGCGCGAGTATTCAAACATCCCGGCCCCGCGATGCGCACCGGCGCGGAAGCTCGCGAATCCGAGTGACGTGTAGATGCGCGACTGCTCGGGCCCCGGGCGCGACAGCGGAATAAAGCATTCGACGTCGCCTTCGAACTCGCATGAGGACCCGTCCGAACGCCCCAGCGATGCGAAAATTCGATGAGGCGGCTCCTCGACCGACGGTGTTTCGATCGTGAGATCGCGCAACTCGCACTGCGACCATCCGCCGGCGCCGAGAATCCTGGCGGTCCGACTTGCCGGTGCGTGGTCGAGCATGACTGAGCGAGCTTCGAGCGCCCGCGGCGCGTCTTTATCTTCGAAACACGCCCAAATCATCCGGCGCGCGTTAAATTTCTGCGGACCCAGTCCGGTGAACGACATTCCTGTGCGCGCAAAGCCGCTCAGGGTCCGCGTCGCGCCGTCGATGCAGACATGTCCCGCTATTCGGCCGAATGCGGCGCTCGATGACGGGGCGTCCTGCGCGGCGCCCGTTGAGGACAGCACGCGATCGAAGTCGAAGTCGCCTCCCGGGTGATCGATTTGGAAACGCACTCCAACTTCAGTCGCGCAGTCGAGACGGCCGGACGCCAGCGCGCGCTCGATGCTTAGATACGCAGTTGCGTCGGGTACGATCACGGCGGGTCCGCGAAATGAGAGCACGATCGAGTCTCCCTCGCGCCGAAGAGAGAGCGGCCCGTGAGTGACGCCGCTGGCCGAACGAGTGGGCCGGCCTTCGGCGGTGAACAACGCGGCGCGATGGCGCTCGAACAGCATCATGATTCGCGCGCCCATGCCCGCGCCGCCAACGTCGAAGCTCGCCATCGCGCCGAAGCGCGCCGCCGGGTCGTAGAATTCGATCCCGACGCGTCCGGGTGCCGCGACCGGCGCGGCTGCGCCGATTTCCGATCTTACGACTGGTGGGCGCGGCGCGCGATTCACGACGATAGGTGCGCGAGGCGCGTGGGCCTCTGCGCCGTTAGGCGAGAAGACTTCCGCGATGGCGTCTTCGCATCGGTTGCGTAAGTCACCGGGCATCCTCAGCGCGACCGACAGTTCGAGCTGCGCCGCGTCGACGACGCCGCGCACCGCCGTTTCAGAAATCGATCTGAGCGCCGGGTGCTGACTTTGGCTATGACGCGGGGTGAATGCCTGCAACAGGTTTTGCAGGCCGCCGCCCGGGTAACGCATGCCGTAGGTCGGCTTGATTCCATGTCGATGCAGCCGGTCGGCGAGCCCGGCGAGCGGACCGTTGATAAAATCGTCACAAGCAGAGACGCAAGCGGAGCCGGGTGGCCACAGTTCGCCGCCTGAGTTGCGCAGTCCGAGTCCGAAATCGAGGCGCGGCTCGATAATGTTCCATCCGTGGATAAGCAGCACCGTGATGTGCCCATGACGCGCGACGATTGCGTCGACACGTTCTGCGATCATTTCGAGCAGCCACGGCGCGCGCTCGACTATCTGCGATAGACGGTTGCAGTCGAGCCGGTTGCGATCCATCGCGACGTTGATCAGCGCCGACGCGCCGAGCCGCCCCGCGAGGTCACGCGTGATGTCCGCCGTATGAAGGTCGTTAACCTTGGGATTCAAGATCGAGCGGGTGCGCGGTTCAGCGCGTCCGCCGTGCGGCGCTATCAGGAGCAGGGGAGAATCGGCATCGATCACCTCGAGCCATGACTCGGAGGCTGCGGTCGCGGTATGAAGCCCGGACTCAGCCATTCAGGTCGACGCGGCTCGATGGGACTTGAGCGCGAAGCGCGCGTGCAGAATGAACGACGCGATAAAATAATAGGCGATGTAACTCAGCCCCGCCCACAGCATGATCGGATTGATTGTCGGCAGCATCAGCAGCGAGGCGATCGTCAAGACGCCCCAGATTATCCCCAGCGTGAGCGTGATCGGGCGCAGCGGAACGGTTCGATTCGGATAGATGTATTTCAGCGGCATGAACACCATCACGGCGAGGAGCATCAGTACGGAGACGTTGAAAATGGTGCCGCTGCCGAGACAGTAAAGATAAAACGCGACGAGGTTCCAGTAATTCGGAAAGCCGAGAAAGTAGTGGTCCGGCGTTTTGGCTTCGGTGTGGCAGAAGCCGTAAACGCTCGCGAGCATCACGAAGCACGCCAGCGCCAGCCCCCATCGCGAATCCGGAATGATTCCGGCCTCGAGCATCAGGAACACCGGCGCTACGGTGTAGGTCAGATAGTCGACGATATTGT
>JBAWCX010000585.1:0-3735 GCA_049590495.1 Binatus sp. (SeqCode) | reverse complement strand
CGGATAGACAAACCGCAGGATGCTGCCGTCCGGTTGACGGATGAATTCAACCGCGCGGATTCTCTCCACCGCTAGATAAATGATCGCGCTGGTCAGATGGCTGTAGCCGAGCAGATAGAGACCGCCGCGATAAGAAATCAGCGAGTACGGGTCGAATTCATGTTGCCGGCCCTCACCGGTCAGACCGGCGTAATCGACCTTAAGCCGCGTCTGATCCAGCAGCGCTCGCAAAATTACGTCGAGTTGTTCGCTGAACTCACCGTAGTCCTTGGGCGCGTACGGAACCGCGTAAAACTTGTGCTCGAGGCCGGAGAGCCGCGTGCGCTGCGTGAAGGTCAGGTTCTGGAAAATCTTCTCCCACAATCCTTCGACGCCTTCCTCCAGCACCGTGCCCTCCAGGAACTTGAGCACGGTCAGCGAGAAGTACAACAGGGCGACCTGGTACGATGACGCCTCCGCGGCCTTCATCGAGCTGACCAGGCGAAGTTTGCGGTCGCCTCCCGCGCCGATGACTTCCACGAGCGGAGCGCCGAGCGGGTCGCGCAGATCGCTGCGCAGCACGGAGACGTAGCGGGCAAGGGTGCGGTCGGAAATTTCCAGGCTCTCCGCGATGGCCGTGAAACCCCAGCCGTAAGGTTTCGAGAACAGGCCGGTGGCGATTCGGGCCAGTCGAATCGCGGCGCCGTAAGTCGGTTTGCGGCGAAGTTTCTTCATGGTCGTCTCGATCCAATCATCTTACATGCGCTATGACAACCGTTGTCAGTGACGGAATATATGTTCCTCGATGGGAAAACGCGTATAGCTGAGCCGCGATGATTCGTCTTCATTACTCCAATCGACTTGAAAATCTGATCGCGCCGCTGGCCGAGTCGGTAGCGTCGCATCAGAGGCGCGAGCCGCTCGAACCGGTCTCGATCGTCGTACCGAACCGCGTCGTCGAGCAGTTCGTCCGCTATCGGCTGGCTGAATCGATCGGCATCGCGGCGAATCTGAAGTTCCCGTTCCTGCGGAACTATCTCGGTGATCTTCTTCAATCGGCCGACGAGAGCCTGAAGATCCTGGACGCCGACGAGCTCCAACTGGTCATCTTCGAGTGCCTGCGAAACTCCCGCGACGACTCCGACCTGCAGCCGGCACTTGATTATGTAGCCGCGGGATCGAAAACGGACGACGACGTCGAGCTGCGTACGATTCTGCTGTCCGCACAGTTGGCGCGGATGTTCCGCGAATATTCGATTTCCAGGCGGCGCATGCTCGCGAAATGGCGCACAGCCCGGCGGTCGGAAATTGACGCGATGAGCGAGACTGAGCGATGGCAGCGCCATTTATGGCAGTCTGTTTTCGATTTGCACGGCCGCGTGCGCGAGCGCTGGCTGCTGAAGCCTGAGACTCGATCGATGTTGCTGCCCGAGGCGTTCGAGGCGAGCGATAGCCGGCAACTGAAACTTGCGCTGCCGGAGACGCTTCACGTGTTCGGTGCGTCGTACGCGGGAAACGCTTACGCGGATATTTTCGCCAGACTCGGCGCGCTCGGCGATATTCGGATCTACGCGCTCAATCCGTGCCGCGAGTTTTGGGATGACGTGGACACTTCCCGCCGCGGCGCACTCGGCGGGTGGGCTCATCGCCAGGACAAAGTCGGGGAGAAGCTGATTGAAGCCGAAGACCCCTTTGCATTGAATGAATCGTCCGATCCGCCGGCTCTGAGGCTCTGGGGGCGGCCGGGCCGCGAGTACATCCGGCTGCTGAACGAACTGTCGCAGTGCGATTTCGCGCCGCTTTTTTCCGATCCGGTCTGCCTAGAAGCACCGACGCTGCTCGAAACTCTTCAGCAGAATATTCTCGATCGCGAACCGCAGCCCGCGGAAGTCGAGGATGGCAAGGGCGGGTCATACGACGCGCGAATCCGGTTTCTTGCCTGCCCGGGAATTCGGCGCGAGGCCGAAATCGTCGCGAACGAAATCTGGTCGATCGTCAGCGACAACGAAAAACTTGCCGCCGTCGGCGCCGCCGAGCGCATTCGGTTCCACGAAATCGCGGTGCTGATTCCCGACGCGGCAGTTGACGACTACGTGGCGCATATTGAGAGCGTCTTTCGCAAACAGCATCGAATTCCGATCGATCTCGTTAGCCGCAGTATCGCCGGCGCGAGCCGCGTCGCCGAAGCCGTCGAGTTGCTGCTCGAACTGCCGAGCGGCCGCTTCTCGCGCACGGAAATGATACGGCTGCTGACGCATCCCGCGTTGATCAACGAAAGCGAAAGCGAGACGCAAATCGTTGAGAGCTGGCCTCGGTGGAGTGAGGCGCTCGGCATTTTCTTCGGTGCCGACGACGACGACCTGAAGGACACCTATATCCCGCGCGGCCTCTTTCATTGGGATCAGGCGATCAAACGCCTCGCGCTGGGCACTATGATGGCCGGTCAGCGCAGCGGAGATCAGGAATTTTATAAGACTGGAGCTGACGGCCCCGGCTACCTTCCGTTTGAGATCGCGCAGGATGAACTCGAGACTGCCGCGCGATTCATGCGCGTGGCGCGGTCGCTGATAGCCGATGCGCTCGCGATGCGCGATGCGCGGCTGACGCCTCGCCAGTGGTCGCGCATGCTCATCGAGTTTTTGAACGCATACCTGCGGCCGGCAAGCGCGATCGACGAACAAGCCAGGGACAATTTTCTCGAGGCGATCGAGTCAATCGGCGATACGGAACTGAATATTGGTCCGATGTCGTACCAGTCGGCGCGCGAAATGATTGGCGCGCGAATCGCCGACCTCGAATCGAGTCGCGGACAATACTCGGGACGGGGCGTTGCGGTTGGATCGCTTACTTCGCTGCGGTCGATCCCTTTCAAGGTGATATTTGTGCTCGGGCTGAACGAAGCGACGTTTCCCGAGCACGACCGCCGCGATCCACTTGATTTGCGGACGCTCAAGCGCGTCGCGGGCGACGTCTCTCCGAGCGAGCGCGACCGTTACCTGTATCTCGAGACGATGCTGGCGGCGCGCGAGAGGATTTTTTTCTCCTACATTGCTCGCGATGCGAAAACCGGCGACCCGCTCGAACCCTCGTCTGTCATTCGCGAGCTCCAATACATGCTGGGGGGATTCGTCGATGAGAAAACGCTCGCGAAGCTTACGGTGAAACAACCGGCGAGCCGCTATGATCTGAAATATTTTCCAGAATTTACCGGCGTCCCGCCGGACGGCGATGGTGAATTGGCGAGTTTCGATCCCGACGCGCGCCGCGGTGCTCGGATGCTCGCACTCCGCCAGAAGATCGACGACGCCACGCCGCATCGAGCAAAGTCCGAGGGTGAGAGCTTGCTGGATCGTCTGAGCGGAGAGTTGCGCCAGCGTCTCGAGGAGAATCTCCAATTCGCCAAATTCAAAACAGCGCCCGCCGTCAAAGACCAGGCGGCGGAGTTAGCGCTGCCGATAGCCGCAATTCGAAAATATCTCGAATGTCCTTTGCAGGGCGCGGCGCGTTATTCGCTCGGAATGCTGGAGGACGAAGACGCGCCCGAGCAGACGGAAGACGAACCGGTCGAGCAGTCGCGGCTTGATCGTACCGTAATGCTCCGCAACGTTTTCTGGCGCGCCGGCGACAAGCTCGAGCAGCTTGACGAAGAGTACGCGCGCGAGGTCCGGGTCGCGCAGGCCAAGGGTCAAGCACCCGCCGGGCAATTTGCGCACGCGGCAGAAACGGCTGATGTTGAGGCGCTTCATCAATGGATGG
>JBAWCX010000584.1:0-3649 GCA_049590495.1 Binatus sp. (SeqCode) | reverse complement strand
ACCCTTATCTCGGCGCGGTCGGCGTCGTCTGCGAAGCAGCGCGCAACGTCGCGTGCGCCGGGGCGCGTCCGGTGGGAATCACCAACTGCCTCAACTACGGCAATCCCGAACGGCCCGAGGTGATGTGGCAGTTTATCCGCGGCGTCGACGGCCTGCGCGACGCGTCGATTGCGTTCGGCGCGCCGGTGGTCAGCGGCAACGTCAGCTTTTACAACGAGACCGAAGGCCATGCGATTCCGCCGACGCCGACGATTGCGGTGCTGGGCGTGATGACGGACCTCGCGAAGCACGTTACGCAATTCTTCAAGAGTGCCGGTGACGCGATTGCGATCGTCCGCACGGCCAGGCCGTCGCTGGCAGCGAGCGAGTACGCGGCGATCTTCGGAATCGACGGCGGACAGCTTGTCGCGATTGACCTGGCGCGCGAGGCCGCCCTCGTCGAGGGGCTGGTTGAAGGGGCCGAACAGGGGCTGATAAGATCTGCTCACGATATCGCCGAGGGCGGGCTTGCGGTGGCATTGGCCGAAGCCTGTTTCAATCCGCGCGCGATTCTGGGAGCCGAAGTTGAACTTGGGCGCGCTGGAAACGCTGACGCGGTTGATTTTTTTGGCGAGGGCGCATCGACGGTGATTCTGTCGGTCGCGCCCGGCGACGTGCCCCGCGTCGAGAAGTTATTTGCGGGACGCGGATTGGAGTTTGCGGTCGTCGGAAAAGTAATCGGAGATCCGCGGCTCAAGCTGGGCTCAATCGACGAAGACGTTTGCGAGTTGCAACGAATTTACGAAGACGCGATTCCAAGGAGGCTCAGAGGCGGTGACTGAAGAAGACTCGGTCCTTGCTGTCGAAGCAGTCGAAGAATCGAACCTCGACGTCTTCCACGAGGAATGCGGCGTGTTCGGCGTGTATCGGCATCCCGAGGCCGCCAACCTTGCGTACCTGGGCCTCTACGCGCAGCAGCATCGCGGGCAGGAGTCGGCGGGAATCGTCTCGTCGAACGGCAAGTCGCTGATCTCGCATCGCGGGATGGGTCTGGTCGCCGACGTCTTCAACAACTCGATCATCGAAAAGCTCGAGGGCACCAGCGCGATTGGGCATAACCGCTACTCGACGACCGGCTCGACGACGATTGGCAACTGCCAGCCGCTGGTGGTCGAGTACGCGCGCGGCGGGCTGGCGCTCGCGCACAACGGCAACATTGTAAATTTCAACGAGCTGCGCGCGCGGCTGGAGTCGACCGGCTCGATCTTCCAGTCGTCGTCGGACAGCGAGGTGATGATTCATCTGATCGCGGCGTCGCACGCGCCGACCCTGCCGGATCGGGTCGCGGAGGCGCTGGCGCAAGTGCGCGGTGCGTACTCGCTGGTGGTGCTCACTGAAGATTCGATGATCGCGGTGCGCGATCCGAACGGCTTCCGTCCGCTGGTGCTGGGCAATCTCAAAGGCGCGACGATCGTCGCGTCGGAGACCTGCGCGCTGGACCTGGTGCGCGCCGAATATATTCGCGAGATCAATCCCGGCGAGATGATCGTCGTCGATGAAGGCGGGCTGCGCTCGCTGAATCCGTTCGCGCATGCTCCCACCAAGCGCTGCATTTTCGAGTACGTGTATTTCTCGCGGCCCGATAGCCAGGTCTACGGCCGCAACGTGTACCAGGTCCGCAAGCAGCAGGGGCGGGCGCTCGCGCGCGAGGCGCCTGCCATCGCGGACATCGTCGTGCCGGTGCCCGATTCGGGCACGCCCGCCGCGCTCGGCTACGCGGAAGAATCGGGAATCCCGTTCGAGATGGGCCTGGTGCGCAGCCATTACGTCGGCCGCACGTTTATCGAGCCGCGCTCGTCGATTCGCCATTTCGGCGTGAAGATCAAATTCAACCCGGTGGCGGAACTGCTGCGGGGCAAGCGGATCGTGCTGATCGAAGACTCGCTGGTGCGCGGGACCACGCTCAGCAAAGTGATCCCGATGCTGCGGCAGGCGGGCGCGCGCGAGGTTCACATGCGCATCGCGGCGCCGCCCACTACCCACTCATGCTTTTACGGCATCGATACGCCCACGCGCGAGGAGCTGCTGGCGTCGTCGCATTCGGTCGAAGAGATCTGCCGCTATATCACCGCCGACTCGCTCGCCTATTTGAGTTGGGATGGGCTGTACTCGTTCAACGGCGAGAGCCGCGAGGGATTTTGCGACGCATGCTTCAGTGGCAACTATCCGGTCGAGATTCCGCGCGACACCGCGCCCGCGCAGCTGCATTTGTTTCTCGCCAATGAAGACGGGCTGAAGGCCGACCGCCGGTAGGTGCCGGCTAGCGGCTGCGCAGTTGCTCGTCGATCGCCGACTCGAAGGAGGACGCCGGCTGAGCGCCATCCATACCATGGCTGCCGACGATGAAGTAGGGCGTCCCGCGCACTCCAGCTCTCTCGCCCTGCGTCCGGTCGGCGACGACGGCATCCTCGTACTTGCGCTCATCAAGACACCGGTCGAAAGTTAGCGGGTCCAACCCAAGCTGCGCCGCCGTAGTTTTCAGCGCGACGGTCGAGAGTCCGGGAGAATCTGCAAACAGTGCATCGTGATACGCCCAGAACTGGCCCTGCTCATTCGGCGCATCGCGCAGCCATGGCGGCTTCCATAGCCTGCTGATGGAAAGGCAACGGGAAATCCATGTACACGAGCCGGACCTGGTCGCCATATTTCTTCAGCACAGTCCGGAGAGGACTCTCCTCCTGGCGGCAATACGGGCACTGAAAGTCGGAGTATTCGACGATCGTCACTGACGCGTTGTCACCGCCGCGCTGAGGATGGTCGCCTGCGGCCTGGCTGTCTTGCGAGCCGGAGTGACGCGTGGGTTCTGAATCCGTGTTGCTGCCGGACGACGGGAGCTGAACCCAATCGTCCTCGACCAGCGTAACTGCGGCGCGGTTCGGTCCCGCCCAGGCCGCGGCAGACGTGAGCGTTATAGCGCCAACGATCGCCGCCACAATAGGACTTGATGCGTTTCGCAATGATCTCCCCCTCAGAAAGACAAACAGGGAGTTTACGGTCGCCGGCCTGCCTCCGCAAGTCGCGTGCGCCAGAGCTGAGATCGATCCTAGAGAAAAGAGCGTGCTGAGATCTACGGCGCGGAGTCGACGATGTCCTGCACGAATTCCTTCATAGGCCGGCGCGTAACCAGTATGCAAATGCATCCGGTCCGCGGGTAGCTAAGGCATACGCTGTAGCCCTTGTATTGATAGTAGTGGTGCTCGGCGCCGTAACCGTTGTTCTCGCCCAGATCCTGCGACTCGCCCGGCGGTGGCTTCAGCCCGTGCGACTTCATATAGGTGCACAGGATCGTTCCCGAATCTCCGCGATAGAACGTGAACGCGACCGGGCTGCTGTCGGGCAGGTGATCCAACCGTGCTCCGACGAGCTTGTAACCTCGCTGCCCGAAGTCCCACACAAATCCGGGGAGCTCGTGCTCCATGTAAGTGTCCGACAGGTCGGCGGGAGAGTTAGCCTTCACGTTGGGCTCGAAATGCTGGACGAACTGCGCGTAGTTGTTGATTGCCAGGTCGAATGGAGGGATCGCATTCGCTGGGGCTGGGCCGCCGACGCCATGCAGCATCACGAATGCGAACACCGCAACCGCGGCCATCGCCACTGGCGCCCAGACTCG
>JBAWCX010000583.1:0-10431 GCA_049590495.1 Binatus sp. (SeqCode) | reverse complement strand
ACATGCCGCCGCCCAAGGGTTTCGAACGCGGTGGACTGAGCCGATTGCCTCGAGCGGCGAGCAAGTCGATCAGCGCGCGCGCCTCTTTGAACGCGCGATCATCGTTCAATGCGCGAATGAAGTCGCGTACGCGCGTCCCATGCTCCTCGACCAGCCATCCCGCCACCCCGCCGACAATAACATCCTCGTTATAGAGCGGTCAATGCTTGCCGACAGCGGGTACTGTCTGAATTAAAGACGAGTCCGGTGCTGTCTTAATTTGACCTTGAGTGCCTGAATTTCAAATCGCGAGTGTCTTATTTTGGTTTGAGGCGGGAATCATCCGCCGCGATGCAGTCCGCTCCGCACAGATCGCCTTCGAGAGACGTGGTTCCGTCCGCTTCGACTTCACTGCGACAGCTATTAGAAATCGCGCGCTGACAATCGGTTTTGTACTCGAATTCCTTCGTGTCCGGCACTCGTATCCATTCGCGGAGCGGTGTCTGAGAGTCCATAAAGCAACTGCCATAGCCGCCGTGATGCCAAGAATTCAGTGATCGACAGGGCGGCTGCATCAGATACCAGCCTACAAGCGCGAGCGCGGCTGCGTGGCGGAGATTCATCTTCCTTGGCTCAATCGGAATGAGGTTTGTTAAAAGGCTTGAATCACAAGGGAAATTTGAGTGAGCCGGCCGGGACTTGAACCCGGGACCCTGTGATTAAAAGTCACATGCTCTACCACCTGAGCTACCGGCTCGCCTACGAGGTTTCAATGCTTACAGGTAATTCGACGCGTTGGAAATAGACGCCTAAACTGGCGGCGGAGGTTGTGCTAATAAGCGGGGGCCGATGACAAAGGACAATGTAGCGTCGATGCGGGAGGCCGCGCCTGAGCCCGTGCTGAAGCCGCCTGCGCCGATGTCGCTATTCCGCTATTCGCCGGGATTAATACTGATCACGATCGCGATTGCGGACGCGATTCGCCTGCCGGATCCGGATTTGTGGGGTCACGTTCGTTTCGGGCAGGCGGCTTTAGGCCTGCATCACCTGGTGCTGCACGATCCCTACTCGTACTCATCCGCGGGGCAATCGTGGAACAACCACGAGTGGCTCACCGAAGTGCTGATGGCGGCAATCTACAACCACGCCGGCGTCTTCGGACTGATACTGCTGAAACTTGCCTGCACCGCGGTCGTGATCGTGGCGATAGCGGCGGCCATCGCCGAGGCCGGCTCGTCCACCCTGGTTCAATTTGCAGTCCTTATCGGGTCGGCGGTGGTGATCAAGCCGCAGTTACAGTTCCGCCCGCAATCATTCACGTTCGCGCTGTTTGCTGTGCTGATCTATCTGCTTACGCGCGATAGCTATCGGCGGGGCGGACGGCTGTGGCTGGCGATTCCGATCCTCGCGCTATGGGCGAATATGCACGGCGGATTTTTCATAGGCATCGCCGCGCTCGGCACCTACGCGGCAGTGTCGGGACTGCAGGATGTGATGGCGGGGCGCGGCTACGCTCGTGCGATCAGACTGGCGGCAATCACGGGCGCGGCGACGCTCGCGACGCTGGCGACGCCGTATGGGTTCGCCACCTGGACGACGGTCGCGCACGCGCTGCGCAATCCATACACACGCACCGTGATCGTCGAATGGCAGCCGCTGGCCTCCGCGGCGCTCGAGCATTGGCAGCAGCATCGGTTTTTGGTCTCGAACTATGACATCGGGATCGCGATGATCGCGGCGACCGGCATTGCGTGGGCGCTGACAATCGAGAAATGCGATTTGGCGCTGGTTGCGGTAGCGGCGGTGATGGCGATAGCGGCGTTCATTTCGAATCGGAATCTGCCGATTGCGATGATCGCGCTGGCGACGCCGCTGGCGCGTCATTTCCCGCGGGCGTGGCAAAAGATCGTGCCGGCCAAGGGAAGCATCGCGCCGCAACAGCGTTCGGGATGGATTAATCAGGCAATCCTCGCGGCCCTGTCGATCGTAATTTTCATTCAAGGTGGATTCTTCTCGCGCTCGCTCGAAGCGGCCGATCCATACCCGGGCGGAGCGTGCGAATTCATGAAGCAGCACCAGTTGCAGGGCAACATCCTGGGCACGTTCCAATGGGGCGAGTATCTGATCTGGAACATGGCGCCGGGGTCCAAGGTATTCATCGACGGCCGTTACGATACGGTCTTTCCGTTCGGCATCATCTATAAGTTCGCGCTGTTCAATTTCAATTTGCCGGGCGGCGACGCGGTCCTGACCGACTTCCCTACGGAGTTCGTGCTGATCAAGCCGGACTCCGGCTCGCGAGAGCTGATGGACGCGCGCGGCGACTGGAAATTGATCTACGAGGATGCGTCGTCGATGCTGTACGCAAAGCGAGATTCAGCGGCGGCGAAAATGGCGGGAGTTCCAGTAACAGGCGTCGCGCAACCGGGGCGGTTCCCGTAATCGGCGCGCGCGCGTTTGCAAATCGCCTGACGCCGATGCTAACCCGAACCGGTATTCAAAATGAACATTGTGGTTAAGGGCGTCCGCCCAAGTCATAGTTCTCGATAGCTCATGCAGCACAAAGGGGAATCCTCCAGCTCGAATCGTCGCGCGTCGCTGTCGATCCTGGTCCCGGTGTACAACGAGCGGCACCTGGTGGCTGAGTCGCTGACGCGACTCGAGGTGCTCGACAAAGATCAAGCTCTTTCGCGGATTCAGGTAATCGTTGTCGATGACGGTTCGGTGGACGGCACGCGCGAGGTGTTGGACACATTTGCCGCATCGCACGGCGACACCGAGCGATTTACCTGGAAATTCATTCGCCATGAAGAGAACGCCGGCAAGGGCGACGCGGTCAGGACGGCGCTCGAGCACGCTACCGGCGAAATCTCGATCATCCACGACGCCGACCTGGAATACGATCCGGCCGACATTTCACGAATCGTGAAAGTCTTCCTGCAGCATGATGCCGACGCGGTGTTCGGCTCACGATTCGCCGGAGCCGAAGTCCGGCGAATCCTGATGTACCGGCATCAGCTGGCCAACAGATTCCTCACGTTCATGTGCAATTTTGTTTCCAACCTTAATCTCACCGATGTATGGACGTGCTACAAGGCGATCCGCACGGAGCTGTTCAAGTCGATTCCGCTGGTGAGCAACGACTTTCAGCTCGAGCCGGAGATCGCGATCAAACTCGCCAAGCGCGAAGCGCGGGTGTTCGAGGTGCCCATCAGTTATTTTGGCCGCACCTACGCTGAAGGGAAAAAGATTGGCTGGCGCGACGCGCTGCGCGCGCTCTACGCAGTAATTCGATTCGGGCTCAGCGACCAGATTTACACAGCCGACGAGCATGGCAGCCAGATTCTGGCTCGTCTTTCTCGCGCGCCGCGATTCAACCGCTGGATGGCGGATGTGATTCGGCCGTTCTGCGGCGCGCGGGTGCTCGAGATAGGAAGCGGAGTCGGCAACCTGAGTCGCGCGCTGCTGCCGCGCGTGGAATACGTCGCCAGCGATGTCAACCCGCTGTACCTGCGGATACTCGAAAATCTTGCCGCCGATCGGCCGTACTTGAGATCGAGCTACTGCAATTTGAACGATCTGGATTCATTTCCGCGATCGGCCGATGGCTACGACACGGTCGTCTGCCTCAACGTGATCGAACACATGGACGACGACCGCAAATCGCTGATGAACATCAAAGTGGTGCTGTCGGAGGCCGGTCGGGCGATCGTTCTAGTTCCGCAGGGTCCATGGAATTTCGGCACGCTCGACGAAGTCCTGGGGCATCAGCGCCGCTATACCCGGCTGACGCTGACCGAACGCGCAACGGCATGCGGCCTGGAGATCAAAAGCCTGATCGAGTTCAACCGGGTCGGCACCATTGCCTGGTTTCTCAACGGAAGGATTCTCAAACGGCGCAGTTTTGGCATTTTTCAGATCTGGACGCTGAATCTGCTCACTCCGATAATGCGGCGCCTCGACCGCATATTGCCGATTCCACCGCTAAGCCTGATCGCCGTGATGGGCCGGCCGGCAGCAGGGGTGACCCCTGCACCCAGTACTAAGAATTAGATGCGGCCGGAGTTACCCTGAGTACTCGTAGCGTCTAGCGGGGAGACGTGAGTGTAGTCCTCTACTCAGGAGCGCGGCGTGCTGCGGAACAGCGGCGCGAACGCGTCGCGATACTGCCATGCCAGGAACGCCGCGAGGGCTGTCACTATGAGCGCGATCACTACCTGCATAGGCACCGGCGATAGAAAAATATGGAAGCAGATGATGTTCACGATATCAGGCGCGAGAATGACCAGCGCAAACGGCACTGCGACGCCCAGCAGAAGCAGCGCTCCTCCTACAACCTGGGGCCCGAAGATGAGCGTGAACATATAGCCGGTCTGGATCAGCGCGCCGAAGAATGCGCCCGCGGCAGGAGTGGGAGGTGGATTCGGCATGAAATGCAGAAAGCCGTTCAAGCCGAACACAAAGAACACCAGGCCCAAGAGAATACGAGCGACGATTATTGCGACCCTCATCACCATTTCCTCCCGTCGTCAGTGCGGCCCGCGCCCAGGCGCCGTTTGCGGAACGCATTAGTCATAGCAATCGTCGATGCGCTGCACCATCGACGATCCGACCGTGAATGAATTACGGGTCGTGAGGGCAAAAGCGCAGATGCGCGATCTATTCGCCGTCGAGCGGAAAAAAATACATGGCGGCGATGCTGCAAGATTGACGGAAATCAGGCGGCGAAGGCGAGAGTCTGTATTAATTACAAAGCAAGCCAGCCAGGATTCAGTTCGTCGGCGCGGCAGAAGCGCACATCAAGAACCAATTGGGCTTCACTTTGCTTAAGACAGAAGGTAAAATTGTTGCTGAGCCGGACTTGACATACTGGCCCCTACTGGATTATATCCAAAACCCTACAAACTGACAGGACAGATTTAGTAACTAACTGTAGGTCAAGGGTCGCTCGCGGGGAGAAAATCAAGATGCGCCTTCAAGAGTACTCAAGCGGACCTCCGGTAGCGGGTGCGATGCATGATATGCGCGCCGAGCCGGTCGATACCGCTGGCGAGTGGTTGAGCCTCGAGCATCTTGCGCACGGGTCGGAGCGGGTTGGCGGGATGGTGGTGCGGTCGGCGCAAGTGCGCAAGGTACTGAAAACCATTTCACGTTTGAGTCCGTACAAGGCTACCGTGCTGATTCACGGCGAGTCCGGAACCGGCAAGGAGCTGGTCGCGCGAGCGTTGCATACGCTGGGCTCGACGCCGGGCGGTCCATTCGTGACTTTCAATTGCTCGAACCTGGTCGAGTCGCTGGCGGAATCGCAGTTGTTTGGCCATGTGCGCGGCGCCTTCACCGACGCGCGCGAGGATTCGCTGGGCTACTTCCGTTCGGCCAATGGCGGGACGCTGTTCCTGGACGAAATCGGCGAGCTCCCGCTGCGGCTGCAACCCAAGCTGCTGCGCGCGGTCGAGACCCATGAGATCCAGCCGGTCGGTTCGTCACGGACCTACGCGGTTGATATTCGCCTGGTCGCGGCGACCAATCGCGATCTTAAGGCGATGGTGAAGGCCGGAGAATTCCGCGACGACCTGTACTACCGGTTCAATGCGGCGTCGATCGTGGTTCCTCCGCTGCGCGAGCGGCGCGACGCAATCCCGGCTTTCGTCGCCCACTTTATCGAGCACTACAATCGCCTGTTCAGCAAGGACGTAAAGTTCGTTTCGCGGAACGCATTGGATGCGCTGTGCAGCAATCAGTGGCGGGGCAACGTCCGCGAGCTCGGCCATGCAATCGAGAGTGCGGTTCTGATGACCGAAAACGACCGTATCGAGCTCGATGATCTCCCGTTTGGCGGCGGCGACGATGCGGATCCGGAGGCGCTCGGCGAGCCGGTCAATGCAACGCTTCCGAGTGGGGCGCTCGAACTGGTCGAGGGCGGCGCCAATGACGCTGCGAAGAGCTGGCCGTACTCGCTCGACGCCGTCATCCGCGAGGCTTCGAAGCTCGCGCTGATTCGTGCGTTGCAGGCGACCGAAGGCAATTGTCATCGCGCGGCTGAACTGCTGGGCGTATCGCGCTACACGGTCTATCGGATGCTGAACCGGTTTGGCCTGGCAGAGGGCCGTACCTACCGGACGTTCCGCAAGCCGACTGTCCGCCGCGCCTAGAAGACCGGGCGGAATAGAGCCAATCCGCGCCGGGGTGCAGAGGTCCCGGCCCGCGCCGCGCTACGCGCGCAACATTACCATCGCGTCGCGGATAGCAAGCCGGCCCTCGCCGCTCAACGTTTCGAAGAACACGACGGTCTGGTTCGCGCTGTCGTCGCGAGCCAGCACGCGCACGGTCAGCGTCGAAGGCATCGTAACCATCGCGCCGAAACGCGCCACGACTCGTTCAATTCGCGCCGGATCCTTGCCAGCCTCGCTCTCGATTAGTCGCGATACCGCCATCGCGAGAGTCGCGGTCCCGTGCAGGATGATCTCGGGCAACCCGGCGGCGTGGGCGACCGCGGCGTCGGTGTGAATGGGATTAAAGATTCGCGCGCACTCTGTGTAAACGTGCGCCATGCCCGCCGGCACATCGACATGCCATTCGGAAAGCGGTTCGCCTTCCTCGACGATCGGCTGGGCCGGCGCGGGAGCCAACTTCACCGGAGCATCAGGGCCGTTGACCTCGACGCCGCGATAGATCGCGCCGTACCAACTGGTGCAAACCGGCTTGCCGGCCTCATCGACGGTGTCGAGGCGCGTGACCATGTAGGCGCCGGGCTTTCGCCGCTCGACGCCAGCGACCGTTAGGCGCGTCGTCAGGCGCTCCGGCGGGCGAATCGCGCGATACAGCACCGTGTCATGCGTGGCGTGCACCGCGCGCATCGCCTCGTCGCGCGTGAGGGTGGTGGATTTCTCGAACTGCGCGCGCATCGCGACCTGCAGCGGCCATTCGAAGCAGACCGGGAACATCGGATGCGCAATCACACCGCGAACCGTGTCCATGTAACAGGGCATCGCGTCGCCGAGCGCGGCGGCATAAGCCATCGTCCAGCGCGAATCGATCTCGGCGACGATTGGCGCACCCGCGCTCCCGACGATCGAAGATTCAAGCGGCATGGCAGTACTACTACCTGCCGCCACGTCATCACGTCCAGCGCGATTCAAGCGGCGCGCCCACGTTGGACAGCCCAAAGCAGCCAATCCTTTCGGTCTGTTCTTTTTCAAGGAATTCGCGCGCAATCAGGCCGCTTTTCGCGATTTGTTCGCAGTGAAAAGTCGACTCACGGACCGTGCCGGCCTCTTTCACGCCTCAACAGGCATGAAGGTTGCCACAATGAAATTGATGCATGCTGGCGAGAGTCGTATCTCGCGAACGACAACGACGTCCGGTGTCCCTGGTTTTCATCCGGTCTTCGATGGACAGAAGGAACGCACGACGAACGCTCTGGCGGTGATTGGGGGAGTCGCCGCAATTGTCGCGCTGTACGCGGTGATGTTCGCAGCAGTCTACCTATGGAGCCGTCACGCGCCCATCTTTCCGTCAAACGGCGCGTACGGACTGGCGATGGTGGAAGCAACATCGTGGTCGCAATCAACCGGCTGATCGGAACGCAGCGAGCCGTCGCTCGGCAGGACGAAAAGACGGGCACGGACGGTTCGAGATAGCGGAGGCGATTCCCGGGTTGTAACTTAGTTGCGATGAAGACGGGCGATCGAGATCCTAACGCCTACTACCAGAGCAACTGGGCGTCGCCTTTTACGATGTCTTCACCCGCGAAGCGCATGACAACGGACCAGTAAAAGGCGACCTGGCCTTTTATGACGGGATAACACTGGCGTCGGAGGAAAGCTCGTGAACGCTAAGATGGGCGACGCGTCAGGAGATGCGATACCTATTCGAGCTGACGGGCTTCGAAGTGATAGCCGAGTACTCGGACTTCTTCCGCTCGCCACCAGCATACGGCAAAGATCAGCTGTGGATTCTGCGCAAGGTCTAGAAGAAGGTACCTAGGGTTCCCTGACCCTCGAGCTCGAGTTGCTGGGGACTATTTTGCGCCGAGTCGGTGAACGTGACGCCATTGTTGCCGTTCACTTTGCCTGCGGCGGTCGGGCGGAACACGACCTCAAGCTTGCACGAACGACCGGCAGCTAGGGGAGAGCCGGAGCATTTGTCACTTTGAATTGAGAATTGGTCCGCGGCGATGATACTCGTAAAGTTGATCGAATCCGTTTTGGATTTGTTCGTGACAGTTACAATCAGCGGCGCACTGGAGTGCGTGACGTCGACCTTGCCGAAGTCGTGCTTGCCAGGTTTGAATTTCAGCAGTGGGGCCGAATCCGCTGCAAATGCGGCGTGACCGGCGACGATGGCCATCGCTGCCACCAGCATCGCGACTGGAAGCCATCCAGCAGAACGGTTCGATCTAAATAGGATCATGTCGTTCCTCCCCCGAGGACGGTTCGCGAAAGAGCGTCTACGCCAGAATCACACTCTCAAGACTATACAAATTGTACTAAAACCAATCAGCGATGCAAGCGCCTAGCGGAGGCTACCTGAGAGGACGGGCCGGCGATGGGTGGCGCGAATCCATTCGCTCGACAACTTTGCTCAGCCAGCGACGAAATCTACGGGTACTTTCGGCGTCGGAACCGAGGCCTATCGCTCGCCGGACGCTCGCCCCGAACAACGAATCGCCTAGCACCAGAATAAAGAGATAGGAGGCAGCGAACAGCGTCTCTTCCAGGTCGGGGGAGGGTCGGCCTTCGTTCTGGGCTCGGCGAACCCGGCCAGCATGCATTCTTTCGGCCGCAGGCTTAAAGACGCCCGGCTTCATCGCGCGGTTGCCATGTCCGGAAAGAATCAGCCAGGCCAGCATCCGCGCCATTCCGCGGTGCGAAGCGACCTCGTAAAACCGCTCGAGGACGCCCTCTATGTCCGGTTCTTTCGCGCTCCGCCATCCCTCGAGGAATTGCGCCTGCAGTCTCGTGATACCGCGCAGGACCATCGCTTCGACCAGACCCTCGCGGCTGCCAAAGTGATGCAGGATCGCGGGATGCGAGATGCCGGCGTCGGCGGCGATTTCCTGAAGCCGGATCGCCTCCGGGCCACCGTCGAGGAGCCGGCGCTCAGCGGCGTCCAGGATGGCGCTCCGCGTCTCCGCAGCGCTTCGACGCCGCCGAGTCGCGGTGCGCTCCCGAGCCGACGCGGTCGATACATGGCTCCTGGAGCTAGTGCCGCTCGGTCGTCGCGGTCCGGCTCGCATCCACTTTGATCCTTGGGGCACTCGAAGCAGCCGCGACCTCTGCCGATTTGCCGCGATTCTCCCGATAGGTCTTGAGAGTCCATTGAAACGCGGGATGGGTCGAGACCGAGTCCCTGATTTTCGCGAACGGCTCCGGAAGTGGACCTACAGCCTTAGAGGGAAACGGAAACTCCGGCGGCCTGACCAGCGGCGAAAGCAGGGCGGCCACCGTAAGATCGGCGACCGTGAAACGATCGCCCGCGAGATAACCCGATGGCCGCAACTCGTTCTGCAGCCGATCCATCGCCGCCAGAGTCTTGCCGCGCGCGACTTCGGCGGTGGCAGGGCTGATGTCCATCTGCCGTCGCATGACGAAGCCAATCAGCGGAGCCATCGCGCGATTCACAAGTTGCACGCCCGGGCTCGCGTGAGATACGAAGGCTGCGCGCACAAACGCCGGGTATGGCAGGATCACGTGAAAAATCCAGCGCCGGATGTACGGCCCAAGCTCTTTGTCGAAATGGGTTTGTATTTCGAGCGCGCGGCGGCGCTCATCAGGGTCGGCGGGATAGAGCGGCGGTTCGGGATAGGCGCGCTCGAGCGCGTCGATGATCTTGCTCGAATCCGAGATCACCTCGCCATTGAGCTTCAACACGGGCACGTGCGTCTTGCCCGTCATCCGCCTGACGACGGGCACGTGAAAGCCGGGAACCAGCGAATGGCGGATATGCGGCACGCGCTTATAATCCAGCGCCCAGCGCGCCTTCTCGTTGAAATGGGAGCTAGTGAACTGCCACAACTCGGGAGTATCCATGGCGGTGACTTCCTTTTGCGGATTCGGGCGGAATCGGCTACTTACAATCTTGTAACTTACCGCCTACAAGATTGTCAATGGGTAACGCGGGCTGGCACGGACGACTCGTTGACACCTGATGATTGATGCGTGAATGATCGCCGTATGCGCACGACGCTGGATATCGACGAAGACGTGCTGGAGAGTGTCAAGGAACTCGCGACGAGGCGAGGAACTACGGCTGGGCGGGTTCTTTCTGAGCTGGCCCGCAGCGCACTCGCGCCTCATGGTCGCTCTCCGCGCAAACGCAACGGCGTGCCAGTCCTGCCGATCCGAGGAGAAACTGATCTTGTCACGTCGGCAGCCGTCAACCGGCTCCGCGACGAATCTTAGTTAAAAGGATTAGCCATGGCTTATTCGACTGCCCTAAGAAAAAAAGAGA
>JBAWCX010000582.1:0-10459 GCA_049590495.1 Binatus sp. (SeqCode) | reverse complement strand
TAGCTGTTTGAGATTGGCAATTGCGCTGCCGCGTCGGCGGCCGCGCGGTCCCGGGAGCTGCGAACATCTTGTATGCACTTATGCAGCGCTGGTCCTTGACGATTGCCGTTATCGGCTGCACCCCGGTTGCCGCGCTGGCGAACGACTGGGGGATGGGCGATTCGAACTCAAAGATTCCCCCAAGCAGCGTCTTCAATGCGGTTTCGACCCCGGCTCACGAAATCAATACCGTCGCGTTCTTCGTTATCTCGATCACAGCGGTGATTTTCCTGATTGTCGGCGGGCTGCTGACGTACAGCATCGTGCGTTTCCGCGTCCGCCCCGGTGATGACGGCCGCGAACCGCCGCAGGTGTACGGCAGCAATCCGATCGAATTCGCCTGGACGACCGTTCCCGTCATCATCGTATTAGTCCTTATCCTGATAACGGCCCGTACCATATATACGGTGCAGGCGGCGGCGCGGCCGCCCGGCGCTGTCAGCGTTCACGTGATTGCGCACCAGTGGTGGTGGGAGTTCCGCTACCCCGCGCTTGGCGTCGTTACTGCCAATGAGCTCCACGTTCCGCTAAGCGATCCGAAAAGCCCGACGCCGACTTTTCTCGATCTGGAGTCCGCCGATGTCGCGCACAGCTTCTGGGTGCCTCGCCTCGCCGGCAAGACTGACGTCATCCCGAATCGGAAAAATTCGATGTGGATCGATCCGCAGGTCGCCGGTACCTACCTCGGCCAGTGCGGCGAGTACTGCGGCACCGAACACGCGATGATGCTGTTGCGCGTCATTGTCGAGCCGCGCGCCGACTTCGATCGATGGGTCACCACGCAGAAGCAGCCGCCCGCCCTCGTCGCGTCCGTCGAGCACGGACGCCAGGTGTTCGAGGCCACTGCCTGCGTCAACTGCCATACAATTCAAGGCACCGCGGCAGTCGGGCGTTTCGGCCCCGACCTGACTCATCTGATGACGCGCGAGACGATCGGCTCGGGCGTCGCCATGAACACTCCCGAACATCTCAAGGTCTGGGTGAGCGATCCCAATGTCATGAAGCCCGGCGCGCTGATGCCGGCGATGAATCTCGGCGACAAGGACCTCAACGACCTGGTCGCCTACCTGGCCACGCTCCGCTGATTTGGAGATATAGACATGGCAGGCACCATCGACCAGGAAATTACTCTAGGCGCCGTCGACGATGCGGATTCGCTGCCTCTACTCGGCAAACTCCACGAATGGGTCGTCACCGTCGATCACAAGCGCCTCGGCATCATGTACATCGCGGGCGGCCTCTTCTTTTTCCTGGTCGCCGGCCTGCAAGTCCTCACGATTCGGCTTCAGCTAGCCGTCCCCGACGCCGGCATCGTGCCGCCGCAGGTATTCAATCGCCTGCTCACGATGCATGGCACCGCGATGGTCTTCCTGGTCGGCATGCCGATCCTCACCGGCTTCTTCAACTACCTGGTACCGTTGATGATCGGCGCGCGAGACCTCGCCTTCCCGCGCCTTAACGCGTTCGGCTTCTGGCTATGGTTCTTCGGCGCGCTGCTTCTCTACTTCAGCTATATCGGCGGCGACGGCCTTTACGGCGCGGGCAGCGCTCCTGACGTGGGCTGGTTCGCATACGCACCGCTAACAGAGCTGCCGTTCTCGCGCGGCAACAGCACAGACTATTGGATACTGAGTATCTTTCTGACCAGCGTCGGCACGACTGCGACCGCCATCAACATAATCACCAGCGCATTCTGCATGCGATGCGAAGGGATGACGCTCGCCAAGATGCCGGTGCTGGTGTGGCTGGCTGTCGTTGTCGCATTCATGATGCTGGTAGCGCTGCCGCCACTTTCAGCCGCGCAGGCGATGCTGCTACTCGACCGCTTCCTCGGCGCGCACTTCTTCGACACTCAGGCAGGCGGTTCGGCTGTCCTGTGGCAGCACTTCTTCTGGATCTTCGGTCATCCCGAAGTTTATATCCTGGTCATTCCCGCATTCGCGTTCGCGTCCGAGATCATCCCGGTCTTCTCGCGCAAGGTGATTTTTGGATACAGCGTGATGGTCGCGGCGTCGGCCGCGATCGGGTTCATTAGCGTAAGCGTGTGGGCGCATCACATGTTCTCGGTCGGCATGACTCCGGCCGGCAACTCGTTTTTTGCCTTGTCCACGATGCTGGTAGGGGTGCCGACTGGCATCAAGATCTTCAACTGGCTCGGGACAATCTGGGGCGGGAAACTTCGCTTCAAGGTGCCGATGTTGTTCTGCCTTGCATTTCTGTTTCAGTTTCTCGTGGCGGGCCTGACCGGTATCATGCAGGCCGTAGTACCCTTCGACTGGCAATTGACCGATACCTACTTCGTAGTAGCTCATTTTCATTACATACTAGTCGGTGCGATCATCTTCATGGATTTCGCCGCTATCTATTACTGGTTCCCGAAGGTTACCGGCCGAATGCTCAGTGAGACTCTCGGCAAGTGGCATTTCTGGCTATTCCTGATCGGCTTCCACCTGACTTTCGATACAATGCATTTCGCGGGGCTGCGCGGGATGCCGCGGCGAATTTATACCTATCAGCCAGGCCGCGGCCTGGGGACGCTCAACTTCATTGAGTCGATTGGCGCGCTGGTGCAGGGCGTCGCCGTGCTCATATTGGTGATCAATGTTATACGCTCGCTCCGTTCCGGCGATCCGGCCGGCAACGATCCTTGGGATGCCTGGACGCTCGAGTGGTCCACGACCTCGCCTCCACCAGAATACAATTTCGCCGAACCTCCGAAGGTGCAAAGCCGCCGACCGCTATGGGACCTGAAACACCCGGAAGACCCGGACTGGAAGTACGAATGAACCGGAGCAGCTTCTAATGGCCGCAGCATCCACCGCGATCCCAGCAACCGCCGAGCCATGGAGCGAAACGCTCCCTTATCGCGGCCGCGTCGGCATTCTTGCGCTCATACTCACCGAAGCGGTCTTCTTCTCGATCTTCGTCGTCGCCTACGTCTTCTATCTGGGCAAAAGCCTTACTGGCCCGTTCCCCAGGGACGTCCTCTCTCCCCCGATTCTGAATACCATCTGCCTGCTCTCGAGCAGCATCACAATCGTACTCGCGGTCCGCTCACTCCGCGTCGGTGCGATCCGCACATTTGCGATCTGGTGGTTCGTGACTTTCGCGCTAGGTCTCGAGTTCCTGGCTGGCACGGCTCTCGAATGGCATCGCCTCATCTACCATGAGGGCCTGACGATTCGCACTAACCTTTTCGGGACGACCTACTATTCACTAGTAGGTCTGCACGCGCTCCACGTCACGGTCGGATTACTACTTATCCTGCTCGTGATGATTATGACTATGTGCGGCTACATGAACGATCGTCACGTCGAGCGAACTGATGTTCTCTCATGGTATTGGCACTTCGTGGACGCAGTGTGGGTAGTAGTATTCCTTACCGTCTACGTGATTGGCCGATGAGCTGACGCAATGGCTATTGAGGAAAATACGGACAGAGTAATCGAAGCTCCCGCTCCGACGGCGTGGCCGATGATCATGGCGCTCGGCTTGACGCTCGCCTTCGCCGGCCTCGTCACCAACGTCGCAGTCAGCATCGTCGGCATCGTTCTCTTCGTCTCGGGTGCCGTCGGATGGTTTCGCGAAGTACTTCCGGTCGAGCATCGCGAGGCGGTTCGCGTCGAGCCCGCCGTGGAAGCTGTCGTTCCTGCAAAAATCGGGGTCGATTACCTCCAGGTCGGAGAACTGGGGAATCGCGCCGTCCTCCCTCTCGAAATTTATCCCTACTCCGCGGGAATCAAAGGCGGTATCGCGGGCGGTGTCGCGATGGCTGTCCTCGCGGCGTTGCAAGGCATCGCGCTTCACGGCAGCCCCTGGTACACCGTCAACATTCTCGCCGCGACTGCGATGGCCAACCTCGCTCACGCCGACACCGCCACGCTCTGCTCGTTCATTCCGCAAGCATTCATCGTCGCGTTGATCATTCACGCCTCCGCTTCAATTCTGGTGGGCCTGCTTTACGGCGTGATGCTTCCGATGTTCCCGCGCTACCCGGCTTTCTGGGCCGCGATCGTCGCACCGCTGCTGTGGACCGGCCTGCTATGGTCGTCGCTCAGCGTGATCAATCCGCTGCTCGACGCCCGCATCGAGTGGCGATGGTTCATCCTGTGTCAAATTGCTTTCGGCGCCGTCGCCGGTTTCGTCGTTAACCTGACGGAGCGCGTCCACACGCTGCAGTATCTTCCATTCGCCGTTCGCACCGGAATCGAAGCGCCCGGGCTCGGCGAGAAACCCGAGGGCCAGGATTAAAATTGTACGCGCGCTGGATCAAATCGCTCGTCGCGAGCGCGTCGCTGGCGGCAATCGTGTTCGCCGGATGCGATTCGCTGCCCGGCCGTCCCACGCAAGCCGACCTTCCGCTGCGCCCTTCCGACGTGACTGACTTCGCCACGCTGTACGGCGAGAATTGTGCCGGATGTCACGGAGCCGACGGCAAGTCCGGCGCCGCGCTCGCGATGAACAATCCCGTGTATCTCGCGATCGTAGACGACACTTCGATGCGCCGCGTTATTGCCGACGGAGTCCCCGGTACCGCGATGCCGCCGTTCGCGCAAACTGCTGGCGGTTCGCTGACCGATCATCAGATCGACATCTTGATCGCCGGCATGCGCAAAAGTTGGACTGGCGTCCCGGATGCAGGCGCGGGCGCCCCACCCTATTCGAGTTCCGCTGGCGATTCGACTCGTGGGGCGCAGGTGTATGCGACGAACTGCCAGTCGTGTCACGGGCCCGACGGCAAGGGTGGGCCGAACGCTGGTTCCGTCGTCGACGCTTCTTACTTGTCGCTAGTCAGCAATCAGTACCTGCGCACAATCGTGATCGCGGGACGCCCCGACCTCGGCCATCCCGATTGGAAGAACGACGTCGCGGGACAACCGCTGACGGCAGAACAGGTCTCCGACGTGGTCGCATGGCTCGCTTCCAAACGTCCCGCGCCAGCCCTCGCTCAGAGTAATTGAGATGACGCCAACAGCTCCCGAAAAGACTACGCGCCGCAATTTCCTCTTTCGTATCGGAATAGTCATTAATGCAATAGCTATTGCAGTATTCGCAATTCCAATTGTCGGCTACGTACTGTCGCCCGCCCGGCGCTTCACCTGGCTCGACTGGATACCGCTCGGCCCGCTGACTGACTATCCGGAACATCAGACGCGCCTGGCCGAGTATGTAAACCCGTTCAAGAAAGCGTGGGACGGCGAGACCGCCAAGATTCCATGCTGGGTGCGGCGCATGGCGGGCGACGAGTTCCAGGTCTTCGCGATCAACTGCACTCATCTCGGATGTCCGGTGCGATGGTTCGCCGAATCCGAGCTGTTCATGTGCCCATGCCACGGTGGCGTTTTCTACTCCGATGGCAGGCATGCCTCGGGACCGCCGCCGCGCGCGCTCTATCAATACAAATACAAGGTCGAAGCCGGCAAACTTTGGATTAGCGCCGGCCAACTCCCGACGCTGGGCGAGCCGCAAGCATGATTGAGCGGCTCAAGTCGGTCGGCCGATGGCTCGACGCACGCCTGCAGCTCGGTCAGACGATCGCCGAAGTTGCCGCGCATCCGGTGCCGCGCAGCTCGGCGAGTTGGTGGTACATATTCGGCAGCGCCACTCTGGTCGTGTTCATTTTGCAAGTAGTCACAGGCATCTGCCTCGCGACTGTCTACACGCCCGCCGCCGACCGCGCCTGGGACAGCCTGATTTATTTGAACTACCAACAGCCGCTCGGATGGTATCTGCGCGCGCTGCACGGATGGGGCTCCAACTTCATGGTCGCGCTGATGTTCGTGCACATGATCCAGGTCTTCCTGTTCGGCGCATACAAATATCCGCGCGAACTGACCTGGGTCGCGGGATGCGTGCTGCTCTTGTCCACGCTCGGCATGGCGTTCACCGGCCAGGTCCTTCGCTTCGATCAGAACGCGTACTGGGGACTCGGCATCGGCGCGTCGATCGCGGGACGCACTCCGATCATCGGGGCTGCGGTAGTGCATCTCATTCTCGGCGGACCGATCATTGCCGCCGAAACCCTGTCGCGCTTCTTCGCCCTGCACGTATTCGTGATTCCCGCGCTGCTGATCGGCTTCGTCGGGCTGCATCTATACCTGGTGCTGAGGCTCGGCATCAACGAATGGCCGATGCCTGGTCGAATAGTCAGACGCAATACCTACTTGCAGCAGTACCAGGAGTTAGTACACGCCGACGGCGAGCCGTTCATGCCATTCGCCGCGCAAAAGGATCTCGTCTTCGCCGGATTGATTATTCTGAGCCTGCTCGTCGTTGCCGCCGTGGCCGGCCCGATCGGTCCCAACGGCCAGCCCGATCCGACAATTATCCAGACCGTGCCGCGCCCCGACTTTTTCTTCCTGTGGCTATTCTCGCTGTTCGCATTGTTGCCGCCCTGGACCGAGACCGTCCTGATGCTCACCGGACCGGTCGCCGTCATCGGGCTGCTCTTCGCGCTGCCCTTCATTTCAGGAACTGGAGAGAAGAGCTGGCATCGACGCCCCTTCTCAGTCGTGATCGTCATCCTCGCCGTCACGATCGTCGGCACGCTCACCTGGCTCGGCACGTTTTCGCCATGGTCGCCTGTGATGGACGCGTGGAGCGCCGCGCCGACACCTATCGACTACGTCAAGGGCCGCACACCGCTAGAGCTTCAAGGCGCGTTGCTCGTGCAGAGTAAGCAGTGCCGCAACTGCCACTCGCTCGGCGGCCAGGGCGGGATGCGCGGTCCCGCACTCGACGATACCGCCACGCGACTCACGCGCGACCAGATCGTTCGCCAGATAATTCAAGGCGGCGGCAACATGCCGGCCTACGGCAAGAACCTGACGCCCGCGGAGGTCAACGCGCTCGTCGCATTCCTCGCCACGATGCATCCGCGCGGCGAACCTCCCGCGCGCGACTCGGCACGGCCCGCGGTGCCCACATCGCAGTGAACTCTGTAGTACAGAACGCCTTCGATTCGTGGACGCCGCCCCTCGCCACGATCGCGATGCTGCTCGTCACCGCCGCAGTCTACGCGCGCGGCTTCCATCGTCTGCATCGCCAGATGCCGCAACGCTTCCCCATCTGGCGACTCGCGACGTTCATGGCCGGGATTGCGGCGCTCTTTATCGCAGTCGCGTCGCCGCTCGAGGAGCTCGACGACCTGCTGCTGCAAATTCACATGACGCAGCATCTTCTGCTGATGCTGGTCGCGCCGTCACTCCTGCTAGCGGGCGCGCCGGCGATCGCGCTCGTGCGAGGCCTGCCTCCGCGGATTGCCAAGGCCATCGTAGGACCAATCCTCCGTTCGAGCGCAGTGCGAGCCGCCTTCGAGTGGCTGACGGAACCGCTCGTGTGCTGGCTCGCGTTTGCCGCGGCGACCTGGGGATGGCATCTGCCCGCGACCTTTCAGCTCGCGCTCCGCTCCGACGGATGGCACGTGGTCGAGCACGCCTGCTTCTTCACGACCGCGCTGATGTTCTGGTACCCGGTCGTCCAGCCGTGGCCGAGCGCCGCGCGATGGCCGCGATGGGCGATGCTCCCGTATCTGCTGCTGGCCGACGGACAGAACACGGTCCTGGCTGCGCTGTTCATGTTTTCCGATCGGTTGATTTATCCTCTCTATGCAACCGCGCCGCGCATCGCGGGATTCACGCCTCTTGGCGATCAGATTGTCGCCGGCGCTATCATGTGGGTGCCCGGTTCGATTTTCTATCTAGTGCCCGCAGCGCTAATCATGTTCCAGATGCTCGCGCCGCAAAACCTCTCGCGCCAATCCGCGCGCGAACATGACGTCCACCGCAGAGTCGCCGGCCAAATTCCGGCGGCGCCGCGTTTGTAAAAGGAGACACCTATGCCAGCATCGATTTCGCTTACCGAGCGCCCCGCGTGGAAGGCCTTGCAGGCGCATTACAACCAAATCCATAGCCGCAAGTTGAAAGCTATGTTCGACGAAGACCCGAAGCGCGGCGAGCGCCTCGTCGTCGAAGCCGCCGGCCTGTACTTCGACTACTCCAAGCATCGCGTGACCGACGAAACTCTTCGCTTGCTGCTCGCCCTCGCCGACGAGGTCGGACTCCGCGGGCGCATCGACGCGATGTTCCGCGGCGACAAGATTAACGTGACGGAGAAGCGCGCGGTGCTGCATATTGCGTTGCGCGCCCCGCGCGGCACCTCGATCGGCGTCGACGGCGACGACGTGGTGCCCAAGGTCCACGAGGTGCTCGATCGCATGGCGGACTTTTCGGCGCGCATCCGCGACGGCTCGTGGAAAGGCCACACCGGGAAGCGCATCCGCAACATCATTAATATCGGTATCGGCGGCTCCGACCTCGGCCCTGTTATGGCGTATGAGGCGCTGCGCCACTACAGCGACCGCAATCTGACCGTGCGCTTCGTCTCCAACGTCGACGGCACCGATTTCGCCGAGGCCACGCGCGACCTCGACCAGGCAGAGACGCTGTTCATCGTGTCGTCGAAGACTTTCACCACGCTCGAGACGATGACCAACGCGCATACGGCGCGAGACTGGTCTCTAGCAGCGCTTGGTGACGACAAGGCGGTCGCAAAGCATTTCGTCGCGGTTTCGACCAACGCCGCCGAAGTGACGAAGTTCGGTATCGACACCAAAAACATGTTCGGCTTCTGGGATTGGGTCGGCGGCCGCTACTCGATGGACTCCGCGATCGGCCTGTCCACGATGATCGCCGTCGGCGCCGACAATTTCCGCGCGATGCTGTCGGGCTTCCACTCCATCGACGAGCATTTTCGCACCGCGCCGTTCGCGCGCAACCTGCCGGTCCTGATGGGCCTGCTGTGCCTCTGGTACAACGATTTCTTCGACGCGCAAACCGTCGCCGTGCTGCCGTACGAGCAATACCTGAAGCGCTTCCCCGCCTACCTGCAACAGCTGACGATGGAATCGAACGGCAAGCACGTCACGCTCGAAGGCGCGCCCGTCGATTACCAGACCGGACCGATTTACTGGGGCGAGCCCGGCACCAACGGCCAGCATTCGTTCTACCAGCTGATCCACCAGGGGACGAAGCTAATCCCATGCGACTTCATAGGATTCTGCCGCGCGCTTAACCCGCTCGGACGCCATCACGACCTGCTGCTATCAAACATATTCGCGCAAGCCGAAGCGTTGGCATTCGGAAAAACCCCCGAGCAGGTAAAGGCCGAAGGCACGCCCGACTGGCTGGTGCCGGCGAGAGTATTCGAAGGCAATAGACCATCAACAGTGATACTTGCCGACGAACTAACCCCCGAAGTGCTGGGCAAGCTGGTAGCACTCTACGAGCATAGCGTCTTCACGCAAGGCGCAATCTGGAACATAGACTCATTCGATCAATGGGGCGTAGAGCTAGGCAAAGTACTAGCCCAAAAAATAATCCCGGAACTGGAATCGCCCAAGGAACCAGCACTCGCGCACGACAGCTCAACGAATGCGCTCATTCGAAGGTATCGCGCGCGACGGAAGAACTAGCCAGAAGGTCGCTTCGTGAAACGCCAGAGCCAGGTAGCTGGCGAAGAAGCGCACTTCTGTTCTCGTCACCATAGATCCAGATGCCCACTAAGCGCCAAAGCGCGAGGTGAGGCATGACAAACTATGCGAGTTCACCGCGAGCCCGTCGCTGGATACGGGACTTGAATATTGGCGATCGATTAACCGAAGAACACGTACGCAGCATTCAATCGGGAATCGCGAGATTGCGCAGAGACTGAAGGGCATGGATAGCGCCGAGCAAGACCCGCAACAAGGTGGGTTTGTTGTCAACTCGACGGGTATTGAACAGCGAATTTACATTTAGACTAAACTGGCGGCGTTTATCATCCTGCGATGTTCTGCTGGCCACGCTGGATTATCTACTAGTGTTATCGTGCCCGTTCTATAACGTTGCCAAAGGTTTTTCGGATCGCCATCTCGCTGAATGAGGAGAGAGTCCTCAGTTTTCAAAAGTACGCAGTCAACAGCAAAACGTTCTATCAGCCTTTCGAGTGGTTTTCTTTTCAGGGAGGTGCCAAGACTTTGTAATTCACGAATGAGGTGATTTCTCGGGAATACATGCTCATGTATAAGTCGTTCTGAATCTGCTCTCACAAGCCCGTTCTCTCCTTTAAGTTTGTTCAAAGACTCTGCCGTCTTTTCGGCGTCAAAAAGAGATGCAGATCGTCCGGACGTCAGTTTGGTAAGTTTCTTGTCAAACAGTACCTTGGCTGCAACGCTCCAGTAGGGACAGCCAATGTATTTCCCCGTAAGTTCTGATCGTTTCCAGATGAGCTCGTCTAAGGTATTTCTCGGGTCCTTCGGGTTCCTCCGTAAATTGTAGTTTTTATAATACAGAAGCTCCTTCGGAAACTCGGCCTCTTCTATAGGCACCTCTAAGGTTACACATTTGTAGAAGCAATCATAAATTGCCGTTAGAAGGCGTCT
>JBAWCX010000581.1:0-4696 GCA_049590495.1 Binatus sp. (SeqCode) | reverse complement strand
AGGGCGGGCCGCTCGACGAGTCACGCGCGCGAGCCGCCGCCGAAGCCGCACTGAAGGATGCGCAGCCGATGTCCGACAACGCGTACAAGGTCGTGATTGCCAAGGTCATCGTGCGCCGCGCGATCATGAGCGCCGCCGGTCTGGAGGCCGCCTGAAATGCTTTCGTTGTCGCCTTTCTGCGCGCTGCTGCGCACCAAGACCGCGTACTACCGCACGCCCGACGGCGAGCGCATTTTCAAACCCGACGAATCGACGGCGTGCTACACATGCCTCAAGACGCAGCGGCCGGTGGGACCCGATGGGCGGCCCGTGGATGCGCAATCGTGCGGCGCCGACCGTGGATGCTTCGAGCAGGAGTGAGAGTTTTCGAGCAGGACCGACAGCGATGAGCGAACATGCAAACGAATACGGTCCCGTCGCGACGCGGATGATTTTCGACAACGACGATGTGCGGGTGTGGGAGATGGATCTCGCGCCCGGTGCGGTCTGCGGACTGCATCACCATACAATGGACTACGTGCTGTTCATCCTGTCGAGCGCGAAGGTCGGCGCGCAGTCGCCCGGCGGCCGCAAGATGATGCCCTTTCCGGTCAAGGCGCGCGCCACGTACTTCGTGCCGGCGGGCGGAATCGAGAGCGCGCACAACATGGGCGACACCCGATTTTTCGAGGCGCTGTTCGAACTCAAGCGGCCGGCCAAGCCGGGGCGCGAAAAGTTGGGCTTCGTCGGATGCGAAGCGGTCGTGGGCAAGGAGCCCGAGCCCGGCACGATCACGATTCTCGACAACGCGCGCGTCCGCGTTTCCGAGACGACGCTCGCGCCCGGCGGACAAAGCGGTGTGCGCCGATGGTCGCATGACACGGCGATATACGTCGCCGAAGGCGGACTGCTGAAGATTGTAGAGCGCGCCGGCGAAGGCGATGAGCGCTCGCGCGAGGAATCCATTCCGTTGGGCCGCGTGCTATGGTTTGCCAGGGGAACGCATCGAGGTTTCGTCAACCTCGGAACAGAACGCCACCGTCATGTCGCGGTAGAGTTAAAGTGATGCTTTAGAATATGAAAAAATCGATCGGACCCAGTGTCCCGAGCCTCCTGCCCGCTATCGCAGTTTTTTTCACGCTGACATTTGTAATCACTCCAGTTCATTCCCAGGTCAAACCCGGCGACATGATCACCGCGAAGAACGCGGAACAGGTCCGCGCGCTGGTGAGTCCGGGCACGTTCATCGCGGTGTCGAGGGGCATGCAGATGAACATCGTCGCGACGAGCCGCGTCATTTGGCCGCCGCCGTTCCAGGACGCGACCGAGAAGTACTCGGGCCAGGTGCGGCTCGCCCCGGACCATCGCGACCTGCTTGGCTACGTCGCAGGACAGCCGTTCCCGTTGCTAGATCCCAACGATCCCGACGTCGCGGCCAAGATCATGTGGAACCAGTACTTCAAGCCGATCGCGAGCGACGACTATGACTTGCGCTTTTTCGAATGCCAGGTGGCGAAGCAAAATCCCGGCGCGCAACAGTCGCTGATGACGCTGACCGAGGTCGGGCATCTGGCCGGTTACTCCGATATCGGGCGTACCGAGGTCGAGCCGATGCCGGTGGATCCGGATTTCAAAACTACCGGCATCTGGGCGCGGACCGCGGCGTATCCCACGCTCGCGCCCGCCGAAGATCGCGGCAGCGGTGCAATAGTCTATCGCTACTGGGACGCGATGAAGGCCGACGACACGTGGGCATTCCTGTCGGGAACGCGGCGCGTACGTCGCGTGAACGAAGTGATCCTGAGCTCCTCGGTGGGACTTTCGACCTGGGACGCCGATCACACCGGCGGCTTCGGCGCCAAGCCGCAGGAGTACAAGTTCAAATATCTCGGCGACAAAAACATGCTCGCATGCGCGCACGCACAGAATTCGCCCGCGCATCCGTGCGCGACCGACGGCGGCGCTACGTCGTGCACCGACGATTGGGAGATGCGCCATCTCTACGTGGTCGAAGTCACGCCGCGCCCGGAACGAATCCAGGGCGTGCTGCAGTCGAAGACGATCGTGTACGTCGACGGCGAGGGCTGGTTCAATCCGTACGTGGACAGCTACGATCAGAAGGGCGAGTTGTGGAAGACGCAGATTTATCTGAACACCTACCGCGATCGCCCGGTGCCCGACGCCAAAATCGCCGTCTATCCGTTCAAGCGTGAGTTCATCGTCGCGGCCTCGAGTATCGACGTGCAATCCGGAGTCTCGACGACCTGCTACCTGCCCGGACCCGACACGCCCGAGCGCGAATGCTGGTACATCAACATGGGCGCGGTGGACAAGAGTTTCTTCACGACCGAAGCGCTGACGAAAGCGGGGCACTAGCTCATTTGATCGCGAGCGCGTTGGGCGGAGAGCCTACTCCGCCCGGTATGTTTAGTGGCGCCGAGGTCAGGAAGAAATCGTAGCGGCCGTCGTCGGCGCAATCTTCCGCCAGCCCCTCGAGGTTCCACATCTCGCCGATCGGCATCCCGAAGAATGCCAGCATATGGAAATGCAGAAACTCCGTTTCCTCGCCGGCGGGTTTCGGCAACGCTTCGAGCGCCGGCGAATCCGACGCGACCGCCGCCAGGTGATTGTCCCACAGCCATCGCGCGGTTCGCTCGCTCCCTTCGATGCCCGGCACAACAGTCTCCTTGGCCAGCTGTGCCTTAGTCTCCGCGCTCGCGGACAGGTAGAACTTCGTCCATCCGATCCGAATCAGCAGGATGTCGCCGGTGCGTAGCGCAACGCCTTGGTCTTCGAGCGTAGCCTCCACGTCGGCGAGCGGGATTGACTCGGCCTTTGTGAAATTGATCGACTTGCCGATGCGATCGTAGTACAGCGCCACGTCGGCCAGCACTCCGCGTCCCGCGATTCCGCGCCGCGCGAGATTGTCGATCCCAAGCCGCGTGCCGCCGCGTCCCGTCATCTGATTGTCGGGAATTCCGTTGTATGCCCCGTGGATCGCATGCTTGACGTGCGCGAGCGCGTCCCATTGCGACGACGCCTGCGGATAGAAGTTGTCCAGGTAATCGTCAAGCACGAATGCCTCCGCGCCCGGGTAGGGAATGACGGTGTGCTTGTGTTTGCCGCGCGTGAACAGGGGAGGGTCGGGGATGTTGATCGGGAGATTCAGCGCGAACACTTTGCCCGAGCGAATCGACGACGACGCCGCAACTACGCGCTCAGGCGTCAGCAGGTTGATCGTTCCGACTTCGTCGTCGTCGCCGAACACGCCCCACGCCGCGCCGGCCGGCGCTCCCGCCCGCACCGGCAGATCATCGTAGCTGGCGATCTTCGCCACATGCTTCACCGCTTTTGCAATTGCGCGCGTCGCCTGAGCCGCCACTTCGCTGACTTTTCGCACCGCTGCGCGCTCGATCCGACCGGCCGCGCTCTCGATATCGACCGATGCGCGAGTAGCGGCAGTCACGATGTCGGCGACCTTGCGTTCTATCTGGCTGGCGAGTTTCTTCGACGCCGCCGGCTTCGCAGTCTTGACCGCAACCGCGCGCTTGACGCTTTTGGATGCGGGCTTCTTGCCCTTGACCGCTTTGGGAGCGACTTTGCGCGACTTTGGAAGCGCTTTGTTTGCCTTCTTTTTGGGCTTGGCCACTGGACGGATCCTCCTGAGCTACTTACCGCGACCGCATCTTCTCTTAACAGACCGCCCGCCAATGGCAAGACCGACGCCGTTCGCGGCTTGCAAATAACCGCGACCTAGCCTTGAGGCCGGTGTGTCCGCGATGGTACTGTACGGGATTGCTCCTTGCTCCAACCTGGGGCTCAAATCCGTAAGGAGGACTTGGCCAGCGCATGCGGCGCTACGAAACTATTTTTATTCTCCGTCCTGATTCGGGCGACCCCCAAATCAAGGAAGCCATCAAACGCTACGAGGGGATCATCGCCGCCGGCGCCGGCGAGATGATCGAAACCGAGGAATGGGGATCGCGCGAACTCGCCTACAAGATCAAGGGCGAGCGCCGCGGCTTCTACGTTCGTCTCGACTACGTTTCGCCCGGCCCCGTGATGAACGAGGTCGAGCGCAATTTGCGGATCTCCGATACTGTCCTGCGGTACCTGTCGGTGCTGGTGGACGACAACGCCGACGTGGCCAAGGCGCGCGAGGAACTCGAGGCGCGCAACCGGCGTATAGCAGAGGCCAGGGCCGCCCAGGAAGCGCGCGCAGCCGCTCTGATGGCCTCGCGCGAGGAGCGAACGGCAGAGGCCGAGGAAGCGCCCGATGCTCCCGAAGAAATAATGGAAGCGGCGGCTGAGGAGATCGCCGGGCCCGAAGGTGACAGGGAACCGGATTGAGCTCGAAGGCCGGCTGCTCGATCAGCCCGAACTCCGTATCACGCCCGCAGGCACTCCAGTCCTCCGCTTCACCGTCGAGTGCGGCGCGCCGGGCGAGGAACTGAGACTCGGGATCGTGATGACCGGTGAATCGGTGCTGGCGGCAAAACCGCTCCTGGAGCGGGGTCGGCAGGTCAAGGTGATTGGAAGAATGAGAGCATTGAAGACGCTGCGAAAAGACGCCGCATTCGACGGTAAAGCGCAATACTGGCGTGCCTGCTGGCGTGATGCGGAGTTCGGGCTCGTCGAGCAGCCGGCCTTCGAGCTCAATCCGGTTCCCTGTCACCTTCGGGCCCGGCGATTTCCTCGGCCGCCGCTTCCATTATTT
>JBAWCX010000580.1:0-4606 GCA_049590495.1 Binatus sp. (SeqCode) | reverse complement strand
ACGCATCGGCGGTCGCGCGGCCACCCGACGCTCACTTCGTCATTTCGTACCTGAGCGACGTGATCAACTGGTACGGGCATCTCGGCGTCGAAGCGCAGCTCGTGCGCGATCCCGACGAGACGCTCTTTTTTGCCGATGATCGTCAGACCGCCGGCGAAGTCCTGAAGCTGGCTTTCGAGTACGCGCGCGCGCAAGCGGCGTTCATCGCCAAGACCAGTCCTGTCGCCACCGCACCGGGACCCAATGCTGCGCCGGGCGCAGCCGGATCGAGCAGCGTCACGCAGACTTACGAGAAGCTCGACAAGGCCGCAAACACGCTCCGCATACGCATCGCGACTCTGCAGGCGCAGCTCGCGAAAGCGCCGGCGCGACAGCGCGACGCGCTTGCGTCGCAAATTCAGGATGCGCAAAACCAGCTCGATCTGAACCAGGCGCGCGGCGATGCGCTCAAGGCGCTCGCGCAATTCGAAAGCGGCAGCTCGTCGCCCGAGCAGAGCGGAACGCTGACGGCTCAGATCGACGAGCTCGAGCAGTCGATTGACGATACCAGCAAGAAGGCAGCCGCCCTGCCGGCCGACGCCGCCCTGGTGGCGCGGCCCGAGCCTACCGGGATTTTGAGCCTCATCACCGATCTGTTCGCGCTCAGCAGCAAGTTCGACTCGCTCGAGCAGAACAGCGCGCTCGCGCAAGGGCTGGCCGCTCGCGCGGCCACTGTCCGCAAGTCAATCCTTGCAGTAATAACAGGACTCGACGCGCGCGGCAGCGCGCTCGCGCAGGGAACCGGGGCAGCCGACGTCGCGGCACTCACCGATCGCAAGAAATCTTTCGAAGGCCTGCTCGAAACGCACAAGCTCGCCAGCGCCGCGGCGCTCCCGCTCAGCAAGCAAATTGTGCTGCTCGGCATCTACACCAACAACGTGGGCCGATGGCACGCCGCCGTCGAAGATCGCTGGAACAAGGAATTCCGCAGGCTGATCGTGCGTCTGATCGCGCTGGGCGCTTCCCTGCTGCTGATCTTTGTCGGTTCGATTGCGTGGCGATGGCTCACCGATCGCTACGTGACCGACATTCGGCGCCGCGGGCAGGTGATGGCGGCGCGCCGCCTCGTACTCGGACTGCTCATCCTGATCGTCGTGCTGCTCAATTTCTCCGACGAGCTCGGCTCGGCCGCGACCGTGGTAGGATTCGCAGCCGCCGGTATCGCCGTTGCGCTGCAGAACGTGATCCTGTCGATCGCCGGCTACTTCTTTCTGATCGGGCGCTTCGGAATCAAGGCGGGAGACCGTGTCCAAATCGGCGGTGTAACGGGCGACGTCATTGATATCGGGCTGGTAAAACTCTCGCTGATGGAACTGGGCGGGACGGGGACTCATCGCGAGCCCACCGGCCGGGTCGCGGTATTTTCCAACGCGATCGTGTTTCAACCGTCGGGCAACTTCTTCAAACAGGCGCCCGGCACCAGTTTCGTATGGAACGAAGTGCGGCTCACGCTCGCCCCCGATATCGACTATCGGCTGGCCGAGAAGCGCCTGCTCGACGCCGTCGATGAGGTGTTCGCGCGCTATCGCGACCGCGTGATGCGCGACTACCGGCATCTCGAGCGCGACCTCAACATCATGCTCGAGACGCCCAAGCCGCAAAGCCGGCTGCATCTGAGTCAGTCCGGGCTGGAAATAGTCATTCGCTATCCCGCCGAGACTTACACCGCGCCGCAAATCACCGACGAAATTTCGCGCCGCGTGCTTGACGCGATTAACCGCGAGCCGAGCATGCGCCTGGCGCAGCAGGGCATCGCGAATATCCAGTCGCAAGTCGTGCCGCCGGCGGCGGCCGACAACATCGATCAGGCAGCCGATGGCGACGGACAACAGGGCGGCGAGAAGCCGATCGACGCCGCTGGAAAGGCAGCGGGCACCACGGCACCACACAAGTAGGGTTTCTCAGCGTAGTGCGGATCAACAAGGACCGCTTCGCGATCTCAAAACCGGTGCCGGCTTCGCTGGCGCGAAGCTGTCCGGAAGCCAGAAGCCAACTCCGCTCGCGCCGCTCGCTTCGGTCAGGATGACATTCAGAAGCGAAGTCAGGCGGCTGGAGTTCCCGCGATGCTATCGACGATGTCGGCCAGCTCTGGAATCCGGTAGCGCTCGCCGCTGTACGCCTCGTACATCAGGAAAACCCAGAACACCGCCAGTGCGATGTCGACCAGTGTCAGAATGAAGTTGAGCAGCGATCCTAATCCATGCGGCAACACCGCGATAAATACGCCGAACACGATTCCGATCGCGAACCACGCAACCGAAAAGCCAATCGATTGACGCGCGTGAAAGCGGATGAACTCGTCCTGGTTGTACGGTTCGAGGTAAAGAAAAATCAGGCCGGTGACGAAGCCTAGTAGGTAGCACAGGGCCCCAATTATGTTGGCTTGCGGCTTTCGGGTCTCACCGTTCATCGCGAAATCCTCCTTCTCATCTCGAACGATGATCCTGGAAGCGATCGTTGAACACTAATTTGTAGTCGAACGCGTCAGGTGATCGCAATGCGCTCGCGTGCAGCGCCCGCACTGCGGCAGGCCGGGCGCGTCGAATCGCGATACCGGCCCTCAGATCGCTCTAGCTGGCCGGCTTCTCCGACCGTCGCCTCACCGCTTCGAGGCGATCCATCGCGGCGGTCGCATTGCGCGCCGTTTCAACCACTTCGAGCTGCGCCCGGACGCGGCTGGCCAGCTGGCGACGGAAGACAGGCTTGGCCAGGAAGTCGCTGACTCCCAGGCGCATGCCCTCGGCGCGCGCGTCCAAGTCGTCACGCGCGGTAATCATGATCACTGGTATTTCCGCAGTCATGGGATCGTCCCGAAGCGCCTTCACGACCTGGAAGCCGTCCATGCCGGGCATCATCAGGTCGAGCAGAATAACGTCGACTTCGTTTTCATGCACCAGTTTGAGACATTGCTCTCCGGAGTTGGCCTCTATCGGGACAAACCCTTCACGTTGCAAATGCCGGGCGAGGATTGCGACGGTGTCTTGATCGTCGTCAACCACCATTATCTGTGGCGCCCTGATTGCTTCATCCATACGATTCCAACCCCGCCTAGCCTTCCTCGCCTTCGTCCAAAGACGCCGGAGCTATCACGCCGCAGCGCCTCAGCTTCGCCGCAAATGTCGTCCGCTTGAGCCCGAGCAAGCGCGCCGCGCCCTGTTTGTTGCCTCCGGTTTGCTGGAGCGCATCGTTTATCAATCTTCCTTCCAATTCCCGTACCAAGTTGTTCAGGTTCACTCCGCCGTCACTCAGCTTGACCTTGACCGGAGGCGCCGCAGGCCGCACGCCTGCCAGCAGGTCCTCGGGCAAAATCGAGGTGTCGATAATCGAGCCCTCGCACAGAATTGCCAGGCGCTCGATCATGTTCTCGAGCTCGCGCACATTGCCCGGCCAATCGTACGACCACAGCGCCACCATCGCCTCGCGGCTGATTGCGATTGAGCGTCCGGGCGCGCGCTCGCGGATACGCTCCAAAAAATGCTCAGTGAGCAGCGGGATATCCGACCGGCGCTCGCGCACGGGCGCAATCACGATCGGCACCACCTGCAGCCGATAGAAGAGATCCTGGCGAAACGCGCCCTTCTCGACCGCCTTGCCCAAATCGACGTTGCTCGCCGCGATCACGCGTACATTGACCCGCGTCGCCCGGTCGGCACCCACCGGCCGCACCACGCCGTCTTCAAGCACGCGCAAAAGTTTCGCCTGCAAGCCATTGGGCATCTCACCGATCTCGTCCAGGAAGATCGTGCCGCGATCGGCCGTCGTCAGCAGCCCGTGACGCGATCCCGCCGCGCCCGTGAACGCGCCCCGCTCATGCCCGAACATCTCGGATTCGAGCAGGTCATGCGGAATCGCCGCGCAGTTCACGGGAACGAACGGCTGATTGGATCGCAGCGACAGCGTATGGATAGCGTGCGCGACCACTTCCTTGCCGGTGCCGCTCTCGCCCGTGATCAGCACGGTCACCTCGGTCGGAGCGACGCGCTCGATCAGCGCGCGCAGTTTCACGATCGCCGGATGCTCTCCGACCAGCGCGCGCTCGACTGCAAACGGCGCCTCTATTTCGGCAAATTTCGGTTGCAACGCCACCCTGCTTCGCTTTCCGTAACCGGCGAATGGAAAATCTCGCCTTACGTGCGAAATCGTCTCACGCCGCGCGCGTAGTTAACAGCATGATGACTACGAGTGAGCAGTATAGAGCAAGCAAGTCGCGCTAATTGTTACTTGGAGAACGCGATCAGACGTCGCCCGTCGAGTTGCGATAGTGCGCCGACTGTCCCGGACCCTCGGCCACCGAGATTTCCATCGTCGTCACCAGCTTAAGCGCGCCGCACGCCTTCAGCGCCGCCGCCAACTCCTCCCAGATGTATCGCGCGAGTTCTTCCGCCGAGCTATGCACGATCGGCACGATACACACGTCGGCGGCAGGTAGCACGAACTCGTCCTGCTCGTAGCGGATTCGCACGACGCCGTCCCTGGGTCCGTCGATCGTCAGGCAGTCACTGTCGCGCGGCACGATCGTGCGCTCGTCGAGCCGATCGACAATCTCCCTGGTCAGCTTTTTGATCAG
>JBAWCX010000579.1:0-1774 GCA_049590495.1 Binatus sp. (SeqCode) | reverse complement strand
GATGGCAGCCGACGCCGATGAGGCGATCACCGAGGCCGAGGGCGGCGCTGTTCGATATTGCTACGTCACGCCAAAGGTGATCATCACCGAAGACCGGGCCGACGTCGCCGATGAAAACGCGCAACTGGTCTTCAAGGTCTGCCAGAACATGGGCTTCGATCCGCGGATAGAGACTATCAATGCGGTAGAAGCGTGGCTCGGATCCCTTCCGGGACATGGCTGGTACGACGTGCGGCGTCCACTGGTCAACACGCAGAACCTTGCGGACATTCTGCCTCTAACGAGTATCTGGGCGGGCCTTGCAGCCAATCCTTGCCCTTACTATCCGAAGAACACCCCGGCGTTGTGTTACGGCGCGACGACGGGCAGCACGCCGTTCCGTCTCAATCTTCACGTCGGCGACACCGGCCACACCGGCATCTACGGTCCGACAGGCAGCGGAAAGAGCGTTGCGCTCGGCGCGATCGCGGCGAACTTTCGTGCAGTCCCTGACGGGCAAATCTTCTTCTTCGACAAGGGCTATTCCGCATACGTTCTCACCAAAGCTCTGGGCGGGCAGCACCTCGACCTCGGAGAGGAGGAGGTCCCACTTTGCCCGCTCGCGAAGATCGACGATGAGACCGACCGCATGAAGCTGCAGGGCCTGCTCGAAGATTGGCTCGACCTTCAGGGCGTGAGGCTCGTACCAAGCCAACGCAAAGCCCTCTGGCGCGGCCTTACTCTGGTAGCGGAAGGTCCGGCCGAGCAGCGCACCATCAGTAACCTTGTCACCCAAGTCCAAGACAACGCGGTGCGCGATGGACTGGCAGCCTTCTCTCTCGCAGGACCGCTCGGACGTTTCGTCGACGCGGACCATGACGTGACACTCGAAGATCGATTCATCACCTTCGAGCTCGAAACATTGATGGCAATGGGGCCGAAGGTCGTCGTGCCCGTCGCGACTTATCTGTTCCACCGAATCGACCAGCGCCTCGATGGTCGGCCGACGTTAATCATTCTCGATGAAGCGTGGATCATGCTCACCAACAGCGTGTTCGGGGCGAAGATCGAGGAATGGCTTCGTACGCTCCGCAAAAAGAATGCGGCAGTGGTACTCGCCACCCAGAGCTTGAGCGAAATCGCCAACTCTCCGCATCGCGACGTAATTCTCGAGTCCTGTCCGACTAAGCTCTATCTGCCCAACCCCGAGGCGACAAACAGCGCCACACGGGAGACCTACCGTCGATTCGGACTCTCCGACCGGCAGGTCGAAATCATCGCCGACGCCACTCCCAAGCGGCACTACTATTACGTTTCGCCGCTCGGACGCCGGCTCTTCCAGTTCTCACTCGGTCCGGCGGCGCTCGCCTTCATCGGCGCGGGCTCAAAAGACGACGTGCTGTCCGCGCGACGGATGATCGAACAGCACGGCGAGCGCTGGACCGTTGAGTGGCTCCGCGCTCGCGGATTGCACGACTGGGCCGAGTATCTCGACAGACTCAACGGTCTTGTCGAGACGCCGGCCGACGCGATCTTAGGTGTCAACGAAATTCCGCCGTTCCACACCAATGGGAAAGTTCATCAAAGGGAGATACATCAATGAATCCGAAAAGATTCTTTCGATTTTTGTCTGCCGTTTCGGTCGCAGTTGTTTGGCTGTTGGTCGCGTCTTCGCTCCCTGCCTGCGCACAGTTCGGCGGCTCGCAGATTGTCTTCGACCCCCAGATGTTCGCTCGGCAGATGCAGCAGCTTCAACAGGAAACCGCCACGGTAACGAATCTCGCGCAGCAACTAC
>JBAWCX010000578.1:0-3617 GCA_049590495.1 Binatus sp. (SeqCode) | reverse complement strand
CTACCGGATGGACATCCAGCAGATGATCGAGTTTCACACGGAGCGCAAGGCGGCCGTCACGGTCGCGACTCTGCCGGTGTCTGTCGATGAGGCGGACCAGTTTGGAATCGTACAGGTCGATTCGGGGCTGCGCGTTTCGGGCTTCGTCGAGAAGCCCAACAATCCGCCGCAGATGCCGGGCGCGCCGGGGCGCTCGCTGGCCTCGATGGGCAACTACCTGTTCAGTCCCGAAGTGCTGCGCGAGGCGCTGATCGAAGATTCGATCAGGGAAGACAGTAACCACGATTTCGGCCGCGACCTCATTCCGTCCTTGATCGATCGAGTGCCGGTCTATGCGTACAATTTCATGACCAATCGAATCCGCGGCGACTCCGAGGTCAATCTCAGCTACTGGCGCGACGTCGGGACCCTCGATGCGTACTACGAATCCAACATGGACTTGCGCGACGCGCGCCCGCATCTGAACCTGTACAATCCGTACTGGCCGTTGCGCACCGCGTACTACGATCAGCCGCCGGCGAAATTCGTCTTCGACGAGAACGGGCGCCGCGGGCTGGCGCTTCATTCGGTGATCGGCGAGGGATGCATCGTGTCGGGCGGCGCGGTTCGCAATTCCGTGCTCGGGCGCTCGGTGTTCGTGCATTCGTACAGCTTGGTCGAGGACTCGGTCATCATGGACTACGCGGAAATCGGGCGGCACGCGAAGATTCGCCGCGCGATTATCGACAAGAATGTCTATGTTCCCGAGGGCGAAGAGATAGGATACGACCTCGAACGCGATCGGCAGCGATTTTTCGTCACCGATTCGGGCCTGGTCGTGATTCCCAAAGGTCCCAAGCGCGAACGGTCGGTGTTGTAGAGATGGCATCAGCTTCTCCGTCCGGCAGTCCCGAGCTCGATCCAAGCGAATCGCCGGATCGGGCCGGCGACATGTTGCGGCGCGGCGCCGCTCCGGCCGGTTCGGCTGACGGCGTGCCGGAGAAATCGGACTTTCCGCTGACGCGCGGAACCCCGAAGAGCACGCGCGTCCAGCTGGGCCTCAAGGATCGGCTGATTTTCTGGATGCTGGTCGCAGCCCTGCATGTGCTCAGCCTGCTGCCCGACTTCATTCTCTACAAGTTGGGAATCGCCTGCGGTTTGATCTTCCATCGCTTCGACGAACGCCACAGGCGAATCGGAATCCGCAATCTCGAGATTGCGTTCCCCGAAAAGAGCGACGCGGAGCGGATGCGAATCCTGCGCGCGTCGTACATCAACCTCGGCCGCACGGGAGCCGAGTACGTTCGGCTGGGTGGATTCTTCTACCGCCGCCTTGCGCGCCGCGTCACTTACAATCGTCTCGACGTCTGGAACAATCTGACGCCGAGGTATCCCGGCAAGGGCGCGCTCATCCTGACGGCGCACTTCGGCGGCTTCGAGCTGCTGCCGGCGGGCCATGCGCTGCACGGGTTTCAGATAGGCCTGGTGCATCACACACAACGCTTCCTCGCCGGCGACGACCTGGTGTCGTTCATCCGCGAGCGGGCGGGCGTGCAGATAATTCGCAAGCATACGGCGGCGCGCGAGATGCTGCGGTCGCTCAAACGCGGCGAGATCATCGGCATCCCTCTCGATCAGAACGCCAAGCGCTCCGAAGCCGTCTGGGTGCCGTTCTTCGGCGAACAGGCCGCGACGCCAGGCGGTTTCGATCGCCTCGCCATGATGGCGGGCGCGCCGGTGGTGCCCGTGTTCATTGTGCGCCAACCCGACGGCGTCAGCCACGTGATAGAAATCTTCGAAGAAATCCCGCAGCAGCGCACCGGCGATCGCAACGCCGACGCGCTCGTCAACACCGCCCGCTACCAAAAAGCAATCGAAGAGATGGTCCGAAAGTACCCCGAGCAATGGCTCTGGACCCATCGCCGCTACCGCACCCGCCCAGTCCGCGGCACCCCCTCGCTGTACAACTAGGATAGCTGTACGCATTAGCGCGCGCTTTGCGATTAGGGCAACACGGTGTTTCTCTGAGGTCCGCTCTTATTTTTGAGTCATCCTGAGCGAAGCGAAGGAACCCGGATCTCTTTCGATGCGTGACACCTCGACCTCACTGAGGACGCGCGAAGCCGAGGGACCCCGGATCTTTCTCGACGCAAATCACGCCGACTTCACTGAGGGCACGCGAAGCCGAGTCGCTCCGAATCTGATACCGTCACCGAGAGTGGAAACAATGAAGACTCGGCGCGCTCGAGCAACGAAAAATCGTGAATCGGAGTATGAAGCGGCCGTCGAGCGGCTCAATGCGCTGGTGGATCTCAGCCCATTTTCCCCAATGGTGCAAAACCCCAGAAGATTACGAGCATGGGTCAGGACCGACGCATCTTCTTGAACAAATGTTTGACGACTAGGGCAGTCTGGCGCTTTCCGGTGATTGGGCGGAGTGTCGCTAGGATTGCTATTGCGATTATCCACGCGGCGGCGCCGCCGATTAGGGGGATTGCGCCGCCGCCTGCTATCCACCATGGGATTGCGGCGCGGTTCAGGACCACTTTCGGCCATAGCTTTGAACCCAGCACGAAGCCGCTGTGCAGGCCGATCGAGAAATACACACTGCCCGTGAGGATATACGCCTCGCCTAAAACGAGGCCGAGCAGAAACAAGCCTATCAGCGTGGGAATTGCGACGGCGGGCGCGGTGAACTGGTCGATGCTGTGGGCGAGCGTGATCAAGCCCGCGGCGGGCTGGTAGCCGGTGACGTAGAAGCGCGCCGGGGAGCGCACGAGATGCGCGACGGCATAGATTGCGGAGCTTACGATCAGCGCGACCCGATTGCCGAAGTCGCTTTTCATGCCGCCGAGCAGGAACGCGCGGAAGAACGCTTCCTCGATGAATGCGATCACGATCGCCGCGAGAAGATACTTCGCTATCAGCACCACGAGGTCGCCATCGGCGAAGCGAGCGCCGCCAAATTTAGACGCCAGCGCGCACAGAATCGCGATCGCGCATAGCGCCACGACGAAACCGCGAACGGCGTACCTGATGCTCCGCCGCGGCAAATGAACGAAGCCCTTTATCATCAGTGAGATGAGCTTCAGTTCGCGTGCGGAATACAGCATCGCGATCAGCAACGTCGCCATCACGGTTCGATCGAAAATTCGAGGGAATGGGAAGCGCCAGCCGGCATCCGCAACAGCGACGGCCGCGAGCGGAGCGAGAACGATCGCGGCAACGATTCCCGCGATCAGCACGAGCGCGAATCGCGCCGTAAATGTTCGATGCACGCTAACCTAACCCCTAACCCCTTCCCTCGAGGGAAGGGGAACCGGTCGCGGAGGGAACGGAACTCAGTGGGGACGCTCCGGATCGAGTTGAGGCTCTAGCGTCACTTCGACCGGGCACGCGCCGGCGGGGCAGTTCACGATTTGCATCACGGCTTGGGCGACGTCGGCGGTCGAGAGCATGGCGGCGCGATCGAGGCGCTTGTTGTTTGGAATCAGCGCTGTATCTACAAGGCCCGGAATAATTACCGTGAGCTTGAGTCCGCTCTGGCGCATCTCATGGAAGGCCGCGCGCGTGAAGGCTACGATCGCGGCCTTGGTCGCGGCGTAGACGGCCTCGCCGGCGGGAGTCTTCATAGCTGC
>JBAWCX010000577.1:0-1593 GCA_049590495.1 Binatus sp. (SeqCode) | reverse complement strand
CGTCGGAACTGAACAGATGATGAATCACGCTCAACGTCTCATCGGTAATCGCGCCTCGCTTATGAAAGTCGGCGCCCATCGCGGCGAACTCCGGCTTCATCCAACCGACGCCGACGCCCAGGATCATTCGCTCGCCGGATAGTTCCTGGATCGTCGCGACCTGCTTCGCCGTCAGCACCGCGGGCCGATACGGAACGACCAGCACCGAAACGCCAAGCCGGATTTTCTCGGTCGCGCCCGCGATGAAGGCCAGCGTCGCGAGCACGTCGAGATAGCGGCCGCCGGAGCCTTCGGTCTGGTCGGGCGGGATGCACAAATGATCCGATACGAAGAGCGCGTCGAAGCCGGCTTGCTCGGCGATTCGAGCGCAGGCGCGAATCGTCGCGCGATTGGACTGCGGACCCATGTTGCGGATTGCGACTGCGAACTTCATCGCTGATTCTCCCGGGCGCTGTCGCGCGACTTGTCACCGAAAGACTGGCAAGCGCGCGCGCATCTAGTCAAACTGCTCGACGCGATCTCAAGATAGATCAGGAGTACGAACCTCGATGAGCGAATTCGAAATTCCGCCGGGCGGCCTGGTCGAGGCGCCGACCGTTGCACAGCCGAATATCTTTCCGATCGAATGGCGATGCGAGACGCCCAAGCTCGCGGAAATCTACGAGCGCGCCAAGCGCGAAGGTTTCAACCCCGCCGATATCAACTGGAGCGAGCTTTCGCCCGAGGCGTGGAGCGACGACGAGAAGGTCGCGATCATGTACTGGTGGGCGCTCCTGTCCAACTTCGATTCGTCGGGGCCGGCGGTGTTCGCGCGCGCGACGGTTCACGCGTGGGAGATGCACGAGGAAGATCCGGTCCGCAAATGCTTCTTTTCGATAACTCGCGACGAAACCAATCACGAGGAAACCTGCCAGCGCGTCATCCAGCGCCTGGTGCCGAATGGACCGCAAGGCTTCGCGCCGAAGAGCGAGCTGCAGCGCGTTGCGCTCAACAATATCGGCTGGCTCTACCATAACGGCGGCCGCTACTGGACCGGCTACAACCGCGCGATCGATCGCTACCCGCTGGCCGTGATCTTCACTTCGTTCATGATGGGCGAGGTGGCGTCGTCGACGCTGTTCCACGGCATGGCGCACGCCACGACGCATCCGGTGTTCCGCGATATCTTCACGAAAATCGGCCGCGACGAGGCGCGCCATCTGCAGATTTGTATCAACCTGCTCGAGAAGGAGTGGCCCGGACTCACCGACGAGCACAAGACGTTCATCACCAAGCAGCTGCGGGCCGGGTTCGTGTTTCTCTCGATGGTGCTCTGGGAGCCACCGGCACAGTTTTGGGATTTGCCCGGCTACTTCCTGCACAACCATCGCATCTTGCTGCGCATCGCGCGCGAGGCGGGCCTGGGAATCCTCACCTACGAGCAACAAGCCGACAACTGGCGCCTTGCGATCGCGCGCGTGCGCAAACTGGTCGAGCGATGGAACATCCAGTTCCCCGCGATTCCCGAACTTGATATTGAGGGTGTTGACGTCGGCGATATCAACGCCGACGACATCATCCCCGTGTTCTAGCAGACTCAGAGGCGATCAATAT
>JBAWCX010000576.1:0-1976 GCA_049590495.1 Binatus sp. (SeqCode) | reverse complement strand
TCGCTGGCCGGCACGGCCGGCACCACGGCGACCGGCTACCTGAGCACGCAATCCAGCCGCGAACTGAATGTCGCCAACATCGAGTTAATCCGCGCGCAGGCTCAAATGGAGAAGACGCAGACCGACGAATTGCGCGTCAAGCGCGAAGAGCTCGAGGACGAGCGCGCCGTAACGGTTGGGATCCTGCGCGACGTTGCGGTTAGCCGCGAAGATCCCGTGTTAGCTGACCTGGCGCTGTGGGTGCAGGCTGGCGGCGACCCCGACTATGCCATGCATTACGCGCTCCAAGGCCCAGCCAAGACGACCCCAAAACTGTAGTAAGAGCACTCTTATGCGGCGCGGTTTGCCGCGACGCCGTTTTGTGGAGCGGCGTTTTCGGTGGCTGCTGATTCGTAGTAGGGTTTCGATGCGAGGCTATACGTCCATGCCATCACGTGCCGACGTAACATCGGGCTACGCACCCTCGGGCAGCGCGACGATTTACTTCGAGACCGCCGGCGCCGGGCCTGACCTGATCTTCGTCCACGCGGGAGTCTCCGACTCGCGAATGTGGGACCCGCAATTCGAGACGTTCGCCCGGGAGTTCAGAGTCGCTCGCTACGACCATCGCGGATTCGGCAAGTCCAAAATGCCCGACGGGCCGTATGCGCTGCGCGACGACCTGTTTAACGTGGCTCATCACTTGGGCATCGGCAAGGCGACGCTGGTCGGCTGCTCGATGGGCGGGGCTACCGTCGTCGATTTCGCTCTCGAGCATCCGGAAATGGTAAGTGCGCTGGTCCTGGTCGGCTCGGGCGTCAGCGGCTTGAACGATCCTAAAGAGTTGTCGGCCGATGCGATCAAGCATTGGACCGATTTCCTCACGCTGGTGCGCGACGGCGAGGTCGAGCGGGCGTGCGAGATGGATGCGAAGTTTTGGATCGACGGTCCGTCGCGCGACCCGGCTGGAATTGATCCCGCTTATCGAAATCGCGCGCGCCAACTTCATCGCGAGAACTTCTCGATCGATCGCTTCGCGCATCAGGAGGAGCCGCTGAAACCGCCGGCGATCGGCAGACTCCGCGAGATTACCGCGCCGACCCTGGTCGCGATCGGACACAACGATTCTGAAGACCTGGTAAAGCTGGCAGATCGACTAGCCGCGGAAATACCCAACGCGACACTGGTCACGATCGCGAACGCGGCTCATCTTCCAAGCCTGGAGCACCCGGACCAGTTCAACGCGATCCTCAGCAACTTCCTGACCCGACTCGCACGAACATAGTGAGAAGGTCGGCCTCGGACTGTGGTTAGGCGGCGCGGTCTGCCGCTACGCCGTTTTGCGGTGCGGCGTCTTCGGCGGTTGCCGACTGGTGGCGCGCTTTGAAGCGATACAGTTGCGGATTCGCTCGAATCGTTTTCCACCAGTAACGGATGGTGCTGCCCGACCAGTTGTTGGTGATGCGTCCGGCGTCGTTCTTGTACCAACTTTTGCCGGTGAAGGCCCAAACTCTATGCCGTAGCTCTTCCTGCTGGATGGCGTCGAACTCGTCCATCACCTCGCGCCGCAGATCCATCGCGGTGAAGCCGCCCTCGTCGAGTTGTCGGAGGCAGTTGAGGATATAGTTCGTCTGGCATTCGATCATGAAGATGATCGAGTTGTGGCCGAGATTGGTGTTGGGACCGTACATCAGAAACAGATTTGGGAAGCCCGCGACGCTGATGCCGAAGTAGGCCTTTGCGCCGTCGGCCCATTCATCGTGCAAGAGGCGACCGTCGCGTCCACGAATCGCCATCGGCGCCAGGAACGCCGTGGATTCGAATCCGGTCGCGTAAATCAGGACATCCACCGGGATAGTGCGCCCGTCGTTGATGACGACCGCATTTTCATCGATATGGTCGATGCCGCCGGTTACGACTTCGACGTTCTCGCGATTGAGCGTAGGATAGTAGTCGTCGGAAATCAGGATGCGCTTGCCGCCGACCGGATAGTCGGG
>JBAWCX010000575.1:0-1574 GCA_049590495.1 Binatus sp. (SeqCode) | reverse complement strand
TCCATCGCCCCCTCGGTCTTGCCGGCGCCGACCAGGGTGTGCATCTCGTCGATGAACAGGATGATCGAACCCTCGGCGGCGGTCACCTCGTTGAGCACCGCCTTCAGCCGCTCCTCGAACTCGCCGCGAAATTTGGCGCCCGCAATCAACGCTCCCATGTCGAGCGCGACCAGCCTGCGATTCTTGAGGCCCTCGGGTACGTCGCCCTGGACGATACGGCGCGCGAGACCTTCGACGATCGCGGTCTTGCCGACACCCGGCTCGCCGATCAGCACCGGGTTGTTCTTGGTGCGGCGCGAGAGGACCTGGATCACGCGGCGGATTTCCTCGTCGCGTCCTATGACCGGATCGATTTTGCCGGCCGCGGCGAGCTTGGTCAGGTCGCGGCCATATTTTTCCAGCGACTCGTAGGTCGCTTCGGGATTCGACGAAGTGACGCGCTGGTTGCCGCGAACCTTCTTGAGCACCGCCATCAGCTTGTCGTGCGTCAAACCTGCTTCGCGCAGAATTTTCGAAGCGGAGCCCGGCTCATCGAGCATCGCGATCAGCACGTGCTCGACCGAAACGTATTCGTCCTTGAGCTTGCCCGCTTCCTGCTCCGCGCGCGCGAGCACGCGGCCGAGGCGCTGCGTCGCGTAAACCTGCCCGCTGTCGGCACCGCCTCCCGTCACGTGCGGAATCTTCGCGAGTTCGGCGCCGAGTTTGCGGCTCACCGCGTCGCGATCGACGCCCGTCAGCTTCAGGATCGACGACGCCAGGCCCTCGTTGTCCTCGAGCAGCGACGTCAGCAAATGCTCGACGTCAACGGCCTGGTTATGCGCGTTGAGCGCGGCGTTCTGCGCGCGCCCGAGCGCCTCCTGAAGTTTTTCCGTAAATCGGTTGGCGTTCATGTGACCGTCGGTTCGCCTGTCTATTTAAGCTAACCATTTTCCGGTTTTGGGCAAATCAAAAATCACCCTTAGTCGCGGGCGATCAAATCTGCGCCCGACTGCAAGAATCACAGTCGGGCGCATTTGCGTGGCTTATGCTGGAAGCGACGGGCTAGATATTCACGATGGTCGTCGCGGTGGGGCGTACCGTGCGGTTATTCGCGCGCACACGGCGCGTCGCCGCGGGCGCCGGCTCGAACGCCGGATGCAGCCCCGGTTCACGCGGAATGGCGGCGGCGCTGTCCGGCTTCTGAGCGGCGACAACGATATGGCGCCGTCCCTCGCGAATCAGCATGCCGCGCTCGGTCATTTCGGTGAGCAGCTTGCTGACCATCGGGCGTGAACTGCCGATCATCTCGGCGAGTTCTTCCTGCGCGAGTTCGGGCAGCAGCAGCGTTCCGCGCGAATCCGGCACGCCGAATCGCTCCGCCAGTTCGGCCAGAACAATCTCCAGCCGTTTGCGCAGCGACATTCCCAAAAAAGTGGCGTAGCGGTAAACGACCGACGACCACATCGAATTGATCGATTGGGCAATATTGAGCAGCGCTTCCGGCTCGAGACCCCTGAGCACTTCGCCTATCTGATGGCGCGTGAATAATGCGACGCAGCAGTTGGTTAGTGCGGTCGCCTCGAACAGCTGCGAAC
>JBAWCX010000574.1:0-6113 GCA_049590495.1 Binatus sp. (SeqCode) | reverse complement strand
TGGATATCAGTTACGACTTCTTTGTCCGCACCACCGACCCCGTGCATCAGGCGTTCGTGCAGAAGATGCTCGCGCGCAGTTACGCGTGCGGCGACATCTACTTCAAGGACTATGAAGGTCTCTACTGCGTCGGATGCGAGCGCTTCTACACCGAAAAGGAATTGCTGCCCGGCAACATCTGTCCGGTGCACAACACTCCCGTCGAGCGTATCAAGGAGGGCAACTATTTCCTGAAGCTCGAGAAGCATCGCGAGACCATCCGCCGCACCATCGAGAAAAATCCCGATTTCATCCGCCCCGAGCGCTATCGCAACGAGGCGCTGCGGATGCTCGACGAGCCGCTCGAGGACCTTTGCATCTCGCGTCCCAAGGCGCGCCTCGATTGGGGAATCACGCTGCCGTTCGACGACAAGTACGTGACCTATGTATGGTACGACGCTTTCTGGGCCTACGTGAGCGAACTGCCCGACACCAGCGACGCGTCGCTCGCCGCGATTCTGCCGGTCACCGAGCATTTCATCGGCAAGGACATCCTCAAGACGCACGCCGTGTACTGGCCCGCGATGCTGCTCTCGGTCGGCTTGCCGCTCTATCGTCATCTGAACGTCCACGGATTTCTGAATTTCGGCGGCGCGCGGCTGTCGAAAAGCTCGGGCAACATCCAGGATCCCGTCGCCTATCAGCAAACGCTCGGCCCCGACGCCTTGCGCTTCTTCATCCTGCGCGAATTCACCTACGGCCTCGACGGCGATTTCACCGAACAGCGCGTGATCGATCGCTACAACTCGGACCTGGCCAACGACCTCGGCAATCTGACCAGCCGCGTGCTCTCGATGGCGGCGCGATACTTCCAGGGCGCGATCACGGCGCCACCCGTCGGCACCGCCGCGGTCGGCACCGCCGCTGGCGCCGGCGACGACGCGTTGGACGCCGCACTAGCCGAGACGTTCGCGTCGATACCGTCACTGGTCGCCCCTTTCGTCGAGGAACTTGCGTTCAATCGCGCTCTGGAAGCCATCTGGCAAGCACTCGACGCCGCCAACAAATATATCGTCACGACCTCGCCGTTCACGCTCGCCAAAGATCCCAACCAGTTGCCGCGCGTCGCGCAAATCCTGGCCAACCTGGTCGAGGGACTGCGTGTCGTCGCCGACTCGCTCGAGCCGTTCATGCCGATCACGTCGAAAAAGATTCTCAGCCTGCTGAACGTCGACGAAAAGATCGCGCGCGCGCCCTACGGAGAAGGCATCAAGCCGGGTCATCGCGTAAATCCGACGACGCCACTGTTCCCGCGCATCGACAAGAAAACGAACACCTGAAAAGATCCGGAACTCAGGTGCTCAGGAATCGGTAGACGAGTTTCTGGAAGTGCTGGATGCCGCGTTCGCGCGACAGCATCAGGTGTCCGTGCTCGATCGCGCCCGAGCGCAGCCCGCGCTGAACCGATTCGCACAGCACGACGTCCTCGCGCGTCACGAGGTCGCTGAATTCCACGTCGTTACGAATCTGCGCTTCGCTCGCATCGGCGGCGAAAAAGTAATCGACGATCTGCCGGGCGTGCCCCGCATCGATCGGCACGACGGATATCGCCTGGAGATTCGGCGGATTGCCATAGAGCGAGAACAATACGTTCGGCCACAGCGTCGCATAGTTGACGCCATTGCCAGGGGATCCCACGATCGGGCCGTAGTAGGTCGAGAAATATTCGTGATCGGTCTCGACCCGGTAGGCGTTGGTGTCGATCACTTCTGAAAACTTCGGATGCGCGATCGGGCAGTGGTAGCATTCGTTGAAATTCTCGACGACGACTTTCCAGTTCGAAGCAATTTCGTAAACGTCGCGCTGCAACATCCGCATTCGCGCGAAATCGATCCCTGCGCGTTCGAAGATAGCCGGCAATTCTCCGAGCACGTCGCGCAACGGACTCGCAGCCGGCGCGGGGTTGACGAAAATCAGCGGCCCCCACGTCTCGACGGCGAGCGGCACGAGCGAGAGCGTCTCCTTCGCGAACGCGCGCTGCTCATTTTCGCGCGGCGCGGTGCGCAGCGTGCCGTCGAGGCTGTAAGTCCATCCGTGATAGTGGCACTGAAGCGTCATCCGGTTGCCCGCGCATTCGAGGACGACCTCGCTCCCGCGATGACGGCATACGTTGGCGAACGCCCGCAGCGTACGGCTCGCGTCCCGCACAATCACGATGGGCAGATCGCCGAGATGCGTCGTGAAAAAATCGCCGGCGCTCGCCACCTGTCCGGTATGTCCCACGTACTGCCAGCTGCGATGAAAGATGCGCTCCTTCTCGGCCTGAAAGACGTCGGGATCGACGTACCATCGCGCGGGCAGCGTATCGCCGCGCTCAAGCGCGCTCGCGATTGCAGGGTCGGCGTGAAGATTTGAAGCCATAAATTTTTTTGACGCACGCTCGCTGCAAGCCGGCCGGTCGCTAGAACGCGCTCTTTATTACCCCTCCGTCTACTCGCAAAGCGGCGCCTGTCGTTGCCGACGCGAGCGGGCTGGCGACGTAGGCCACCATGGAAGCGACCTCCTCAGGTGAAGCGAAGCGCTTGATCAGCGAGGTCGGACGGACCTTCTCGAAAAACTCCTTCTCGAACTCTTCAGGCGACTTGCCCTGCGACTTTGCCAGTGCGTCGACGAAGTCACCAACGCCGCGGGATTTGGTTGGTCCCGGCAGAATGCAATTGACTGTTATGCCGGAGCCGGCGACCGCTTCAGCCAATCCGCGCGAGACGGCAAGCTGTGCGGTTTTCGTTGTGCCGTAGTGGATCATTTCAGGCGGAATATGCACAGCGCTTTCGCTCGAGATAAAAATGATACGGCCCCAGTTGGCGCGCTTCATCGCGGGCAAAAAAAGGCGGGCGAGCCGTACTCCGCTCAGGACATTCACTTCGAAAAATCTTACCCAGTCCGCGTCGGAAATTTCTTCGAACGGCTTTGGCTCGAAGATGCCGAGATTGTTGATCAGGATTTCCACGCCAGGATGTCGTCGGGCGAGTTCCTCCGCACTTGCCGCGATGCTGAGATCGCCGGCAAATCCCTCGATGGCAGCGCCGGTCGTGGATTTAAGCCTCGCTACGATTTCGTCGACAGATGCCTGTGAACGGCCGTTGATAATCACTCGAGCGCCTTCGCGCGCGAGCGTCGTGGCGATCGCCAGGCCGATCCCGGCGGTGCTGGCGCTAACCAGCGCGAGTTTGCCCTTCAGTTGAAGATCCATAGGATTTCATTTCACCGAACTGGTGTCCGAACAGCAATGACTTTGTAACATCCTACGGCGCAACTTCTGCGCGGCGGTGTCGCGCGACGCATCGTCGTAGTAGATATGCGCGTGACAGCAATTTATGATCGCGGGATCGATCGCGTTCGGCATCGTAGTAATGACTTCGACAATTCACTCTTCTATATCGCGGGAGCTCGGGATTAACGAACTAATCGCGGCGCGTCGACGAACGTTGCTGAGCCGGCTGGTCCGCCAGGGCCAGTATGGAATTTCCGCGATCGAGCTGGCGGGACTTCTCGCCAGCCCGGTTTTTTGGAGATCGACGACGCGCCGTGGCGATGGTCATTCGGTGCTGGTGATTCCCGGGTACGGCGCCGGGGATTTTCACCTGATGGCGATGCGCAACTGGCTTCAACGCATGGGCTATCGGCCGCCGAAATCCGGGATTGATTGGAATCCGGGATGGTCGGACGAGATCGTCGAGGAACTCGGCCGGCACGTAGAGGACGAATTCCGTTATAGCGGTCGTCGCGTGACGTTGATCGGTCACAGCCTGGGCGGTTTGCAAGCGCGTTCGATTGCGCAGCGCCGGCCGCATGCGGTTCGACGACTGATCGCGCTCGGAGCGCCGCTCACTTTCGCCGGAGGGACTTTGCCGCCTTCGATTCCGATCACGTCGATCTACGTCTCCGCGGATCTGCCGCATGAGCCACAGGCTCGCGAGAGCCACGCGGAGAATATCCAGGTGCGAGGCTCGCACGGCGGGCTGGCGGTCAATCGGAGAGTCTATGCGATTCTGGCCAACCTGCTGCGCCGACCTGATTCGCCGACCTAAGAAATCCTCGAGCTCAGCTACACGCGCTCCAGCACCACCACCGGAATCTGACGCGTGGTGGCCTTCTGATATTCGTTGAAATTGGGCATCACTTTGGCCTGGGCGTCGAACAAGCGCTGGCGTTCGGGATCCTTGGTGATAGTGGCCTTGGCCTGGAATTTTTCCTTGCCCAACTCGATCGTCGTCGTCGGATTAGCTTTGAGATTGTGGAACCAGGCGGGATTTGTCGGGAAACCGCCCTTCGACGCGATTATCACGATTCGATTGCCGTCCCTCGTGTACACCAGCGGAGTGGTGAAGGGCTTGCCGCTCTTCGCGCCAGTCGTAGTCAGCAGCAGCAGGGGCGCGTTGACGAACGGGCCGCTCACAGCCTTGCCGCCGTTGGCGCGAAATTCTTTGATCAGTCCCTGATTGAATTCGTGCATCGCTTTTTCGTTGAACTCAGGCATTGCATTCTCCTTTGTCTGCTTTCGCCTCGCCCTGCAAGGGAGAGGATTGAGGTGAGCGTCCTTATATAGCGCGCGTCTTTCGCGCGCGAATCAAGATTCTGCGTGTCCTAAATCTCAGGCCATTTGTTGTTCCATGGACGCGCTTGTTCGTAGGCGTAGGACGCTTGCAGTACCAAGTCCTCGCGGTAACGCTCCGCGACGATTTGCAATCCGCATGGCAGGCCCGAGTCGGTGAATCCCGCGCGCACCGACGCAGCGGGATGACCGCTCATGTTGAACGGATAGGTGAAGACAACAGCGTCGAGCGGGTTCTTCAGCGGCTGGCCGTTGATCTCCGTCGGCATCGGACCCTTGGCCGGGAACGCCTCGGTCGGCAGCACCGGACACAACAGCAAATCGAAGCGCTCGAACACGCGCTGGCACCAATCGTTGAACTCGCGACGGCGCCGATACGCGGCGCCCATATGCTTCCACGTCACGCGAACCGCGCCTTCGGTGCCGACGGCGAACGCGCGTCCGAAGTCCTCGCGATACTTGTCGAGCCACTCATGCAGCATCGCATAGCCCTGCCCCGCGCCGACCTGCATCCACGCGCGGCCGGTGTCGGGGACGGGATCGTCGATGGTGGTCACGCTATGGCCGAGGTCCTTGAACACGGCGGCGGCTTTTGCGATTTCGCGCGCCATGTCGTGCTGCACGAGATGACCAAAGTCGGGATGAAACGCGATGCGAAGTTTTTTGGGCAGGCCCTCGAGGATCGCCGCGTAGGAAATTCCCGGATGCGGAATCGAGTCGGGATCGGCGGGGTGATAGCCGACCACCGCGTCCATGAAAAGCGCGGCGTCGCGCACGGTGCGCGTGATCGGGCCGTGCACGGAGGTATCGTTCCATTGTTGCATCCCGAGCGTCGGGTCGTTCGGAATCCTGCCGTAGTTCGGCTTCAGCCCATAGCATCCGGTGTAACAAGCAGGGATTCGCACCGAGCCTCCGCCGTCCGAGCCGGTCGAAATAGGCACGACGCCCGCCGCGATCGCCGCCGAAGTGCCGCCCGACGAGCCGCCGGGCGTGCGCTCGAGATTCCACGGGTTGCGCGTTACGCCGAACAGCAGGTTCTTGGTGTGCGCGGTGTATCCGAACTCGGGCGCGTTGGTCTTGCCGATCACGATCGCGCCGGCCGCCTTCAGCCGCGCGACCTGGATCGAGTCGGTCCTGGACATGTTGTCCTTGAACGGCTTCGATCCATGGCTATTCACCAAACCGACCGTGTCCTCGAGGTCCTTCACGCCGAGCGGCAACCCGGCGAGCGTGCCGACTTGCTCGCCGCGCGCGATCTTCTCGTCGAGCGCGCGCGCCTCACGCATCGCGTCGTCACCGCGCAGCGCGACAAACGCGTTGATCCTGGGGTTGATCTGCTCGATTCGCCTGATCGTCACGTCCATCAACTCGCTGGGCTTGAGTTCGCGCCTGCGAATCATGGCGCCAAGTTCATGCGCCGGCTTCCAATAGAGTTCGGTCATGTCGGACACCTCCAAGGAAATCACCTACGCGGTGGGCGGCAGGGGTGACCCCTGCACCCAGTGAAAGAGCGTAGCAT
>JBAWCX010000573.1:0-2905 GCA_049590495.1 Binatus sp. (SeqCode) | reverse complement strand
CTCGGACAAGGAGAGGTTAGGACTTGGAAGCGCGCTTCGCGTTCGTTGTGCTCTGGTAAAAGCCACTCGCATTGGCGAGAATCCGAGCGTGAGTTCCAGCCGTAGCTATCGGCGGGACAACACTCTTCATTGGAGGAAGAATCATCATGAGTTGGGATTTTGAAACCGAGCCGGAGTTCCAGAAGGAGCTCGACTGGATCGAAAAATTCGTGCGCGAGGAGGTCGAGCCGCTCGAGTTCGTGCTCGATTGCCATCCCTATGACGTGCGCAATCCGAAACGCAACGCGCTCGTGCGCCCGCTGCAAGCCGAAGTCAAAAAGCGCAAGCTGTGGGCGTGCCACCTCGGGCCGGAACTCGGCGGGCAGGGATACGGGCAGGTCAAGCTCGGGCTGATGAACGAAATCCTGGGGCGCGCGACCTACGCGCCGATAGTGTTCGGATGCCAGGCGCCTGATTCCGGGAACGCCGAGATCCTTGCTCATTACGGGACGCCCGAGCAGAAGAAAAAATATCTGCGGCCGCTGCTCGACAACGAAATCGTGTCCGCGTTCTCGATGACCGAGCCGCAGGGCGGTGCCGACCCCAAGGTCTTCAAGACTCACGCCGAGCTCAAGGGCGATAGCTGGGTGATCAACGGCGAGAAATGGTTCTCGTCGAATGCGCACCTGGCGTCGTTCCTCATCGTGATGGTGGTGACGGATCCCGACGCCAAGGAATACAACCGCATGTCGATGTTTGTCGTGCCGAAGGAAACTCCGGGTGTGAACATCCTGAAGAATCTCGGCGTGGGAACTCACGAGCGCGGCGGCAGTCACGCGTACATCCGCTACGAAGACGTCCACGTGCCGAAGGATCACATGCTCGGACCGCGCGGTGGCGCGTTCGTCGTCGCGCAAACGCGTCTTGGCGGCGGCAGAATCCATCATGCGATGCGTACGATTGGGCAGGTGCGCAAGGCGTTCGACATGATGTGTGAGCGGGTGCTGTCGCGCACGACGCAGGGCTCGCGGCTGGCGGACAAGCAGATGGTGCAGGAAAAAATTGCCGACTCGTGGATGGAGATCGAGCAGTTCAGGCTGCTGGTGCTGCGCACCGCGTGGAAGATCGATCGCTACAAGGACTATCTCAAGGTGCGCAAAGATATTGCGGCCGTGAAAGCGCTGATGCCGAAGGTCTTCCACGACGTGGCGGCGCGCGCGCTTCATCTACACGGCTCGCTCGGCGCAACCGGCGAGATGCCATTCGTCGAGCAGGTCATCCAGAGCTTCCACATGGGACTGGCCGACGGCCCCACCGAGGTCCACAAGATAACGCTCGCACGCCAGGTGTTGCGCGACTACAAGGCGACCGACGGCTTGTTCCCGACTCAGCACATTCCGCGGCTGCGCGAGGCCGCGATCAAGAAATACGCGGATCGGATCGAGTTGGAGGTAGCGAACCAGTAAGAAATTAGTCGCGCGGCCTTCGGCAGACTGTAAATTCTACTGGACTCGCGCCGCAGGCCATCTCGAATTCTCCTGCGTTTCGTTCGGGCATGGAAAATGCTCGTTCGACTCCGCAGAGGGAGACGGTGATGGCCAAGATGTTTTTTTCCCTGGGATTCTGGATGACGATTGTGCTCTTCGTCGCGCTTGGATACGCGTTGGGTGCCGAGTGTTCGGGATCGATGAGTTGCGGCTATGGACAGTCGGCGATCACTTCGTCGGTGTCGTCGGACGAAAGTCGAAGGCATAGCGATCTGCCGGCCACCGAGCGCTTTTCCCGCCGCAATTGCGATCCGAACGCCGGTCTCCGCGGCAATCTTTCCGACTTCCAGCAGATGGCCAATTTACAAGCCGGTGGCCCAACCTACGCTCCCGGCTTTTCGCTCGGGATAACGCGTCGCCCTCCCGAGGTGAGCTTGTGTCCAGGCGCGGTCCAGATTCCGCGCCACTGAAACCTCCTCCAACCGAAACAAGTTCTAACAGGGACGAACTCCCGCATCTTCTCCTGGCGCTGGGTGCAGGGGTCACCCCTGCCCAGGGAAGCGTGAAACCCAGGAGGGGTTTCACATTCAATAAAGTGATTTCTTCCCCCGATCAAACCGAATCCGCGCCTCGCGCTGGTCAGTTGCATTATGAAACCCGACTCGGCTAGAACCGAGGAAGCTTTTAGTGTGTCCGTTGCAACCGAAACAAGGAGCGAAACGACGATGCAGACGATAAAGTTTGACGATATACCGGCGCTCACCGCGAAGATCGGCAAGGAATTCGGTCCGTGGAGCGAGCCGATTCACGTCACGCAGGAAAAAATCAACCAGTTCGCCGACGTGACCGGCGACCATCAGTGGATTCATATCGATATCGAGCGGTGCAAGAAGGAAAGCCCGTTCGGCGGACCGGTGGCGCACGGATTCCTCACGCTCAGCCTGCTGCCGGCGTTCAAGAACACCGACGAATACGCGATCACAGGATTTCGCAACGTGGTGAATTACGGCGCGAACAAGCTGCGCTTCGTGTCTCCGGTGCCCGCCGGCGCCAGCGTCCATGCGCGCTCGCGGCTGATCGCGGTCGAGCCGCGGCCGATGGGCACGATGCTCACGCGCGAGACGGAAATCCAGGTCGTTGGTTCGCAGAAACCGGCGGTCGTTTACGAAGCCCTGATGCTGTTCGTAAAGTAGGCGAGCCGCGCGAAGACGGAGTTTGGCAAATGGCGTACGAACAGATTATTTACGAGGTCGCGGACAATATCGCGACGATCACGCTCAACCGGCCGGAGAAGCTCAATGCATTCACCGGCATCATGATGAACGAGATGCTCGATGCGTTCGACAAGGCTGACGCCGACGATAACGTGCGCGCGATAATCGTGACCGGCGCGGGCCGCGCGTTCTGCGCGGGCGCGGATCTGTCGGCGGGTCCGAGGA
>JBAWCX010000572.1:0-16532 GCA_049590495.1 Binatus sp. (SeqCode) | reverse complement strand
GCGCCGACTCGACGGCTCTACCCGGCTTGATTGCGGGACGGGAGAGCGTGGGTTCGACTGGAAATGGATTCTCGAACCGTACCCGCCGCATCGAGTCGCTGGTGGCGAAGCCGAGCGCGAATACATGATGCATCAGCTTTGCCAGCGGCTCGCCCTCAAGCACCATCGGCTGCACCAGGATCCCGCCGCCCTCGTTGGTCTCGCAGTACGGCCAAATGATCGGATCGCCGGCCTTCACGAAGTTGCTCTGCGCGTATGAGACCGACTGGTCCCAGGGCTGGACGGTCGGATACACCAGGAAGGCCCGGATCTGCATCAGGCCCGCGAGGATCGTCGCACCGCGCCGCGCCAGCAGACCGGCGCCCTTGGCGAACGACCACAGCTCTCCGCACTCGAGCACCGATCGCGCCGGCAGATGGCTCAAGTTGGGCTGCGGATAGCTTTGCGGGAAGCTGGCGAGATCGTGCATCACGAATCCCGACATCATCTGCTCGGGGGGATCCTGGTCGTGCTCGAACAGCCCGTAGAGGAGCCCGTATTCGAGATGAATCCTGCCGACGTTGGACCGTCGCGTCTCGCGGAAGCCCACGCCCCGCTTGGCGCGCGCCTCTTCCATCCGTTGGCCGAAGATCCGCCGTTCACTCTCGGTCGTGAGTTGCCGTAGTTCCATTGCATTCATACCTCCATGCAGCGGGGAGTTAAGTCTCCCCGTCGTTGCTGAATGGAACTGCGAGGTAGGAGCTACGCGGCGAGAGCGACGAGAGCTTCCCTCGCCGGCAGCCCGGAGAGGGAGGTAAGAATCGATCTCGGCCAGAAAAAGAGCGAAGTCCCCTCCTTTTGCGCTCGTATCGGAGGGTCACCAATTGACGTAACCTCTAATTTTAACGGTCCGCCGGTAACTTATTGTGTCGATAGCAAAGTCAGGCTGTTAACGCAAGCAAGCCTCTCTGTCGTGCATCTTTAACTCTTGCAACGCACAAAGCTGTTACCATAGACTTTGTGTCCATTAGTGTGCGACTGTTGGTCGTGACGCAGAAACTGGAACGCCGCTCGGGAGTAGATATACTGGTTGCGGAAATCCTGGGACGAGTCCGCAAAGACGGTCGCGACGAAATTGAAGCCTGGAAGAAGCCACAACGTGAGCTGCGCGAATTGGCGCGCCTCGACTACGTGCGCGTCATACGTCGCACGCTCGATTACCGCGGCCTGCGCGCGATCGTCCACGAGGCGCGGAAGATATGGCCGCAATTGAATCGCGAACAACTGAGGCCTGCGTCGCCCAATCAGCTCACCGCGATTTCTTCGGGGCTGAGCATCCATCTGCAGACCGCGCCGTATCGGGGCGCCGAAGGGATGGCGTTACGGGGCTTCTACGTGGACAAAAGCCGCGAAGCGCTGAAGCAGCCGCTCATCTATCTCAACACCGCGCATCATCCGGGAGCGGTGCAGGCAACCTTCGTGCATGAACTGGGGCATCACGTGACTTCCAAGGTTGCCGGCCGAGCCAGCGACGGAGTTCACTACTTCTTCCATGCCGCGCATCGCGATCACCTTGACCAACCGGAGGAACTCGCGGCCGACGTGATCGTGAGCCTTGCGGCTTATCCCGAACCACTTGCGCGCAGACTTTTTCCCAAGCCGTGGGATTGGGGCCTGGTCGCGCGCGCCGACCGGCTACCGGACGCAGCGTTCACGCGCATTCGCAAGCATGTGCGCGAACTGGTTGGTTTTGATTTTGGTGCTTCACTACCGGCCGGCCAGAGTTTCAACTATCTGACCGGGATGATCCACTACGCAAAGCTCCGATGGGCACTATTGGCGGAATACGACCTATGAAAAAAGAAACTCTCGGTCAGGTACTCAAACAGCGGCGCGGTGCTTACGCCTACACGCAGCGTGAACTCGCGCGCAAGCTCGGCGTCAAGGCCAGCCACGTCGCATACCTCGAAAACGGACGGCGGCGCCCTTCCCTGTCGCTGCTGTCGCGAATCGCCGATACGCTCGAGCTCGACAGGCAACGGTTGTTCCTGCTCGCGCATCCAGAGGCGCATTGGCTAGTCGGGGAGCGGCGCGAGTCTTCGCCTTCGAAGCGGCAGGAAGACTCATGGCGGAAATTTACCGGCGATCGCGGGACGCTGGCGCGTCACAAGGTGACGGCTCGGGAACTCAAAGTCCTGAAGAACGTGAACATGCTCGGCCGCGTGTCGACGCCGAATCAGTTCCTGTTCATCCTGAACGCCATTCGCCAGGCCGTCGACGAAGAATAGCCGGACTCGCTCGCGCTTCATCTTTTCAGCCGCCATCAGCCGGCGGCACGCCGCGCTGCGCATGCCCCGTCCTTTCAGGTCACTGGGTAGGGACCACCCCTGCCCCGTTGAGGACGCGCATGCTATGGTTTGGGCGGTGGTGATGGAAGTGCATTTTCGATGAAGATCGACATCGACCTCAAGTCCGGCTTTCTGCAGAACCTCAAGCGCGAAGTGCTGGACTCGCTCAACACCGAAGAACGCGCGATCATCGAGGTTTCGACCGGCGAGATGGGCAACAAGCCCGACGCGGTCAAGCTCGGATGGCTCAAGATGCGGACCAAGGAGCCATGGACCAAGCAGCGCTACACGAAGGCGCTGGGCCGCACGATGGAAAAGCTGCGCGAAGCGGTCGCCGCGGCTGAGAAGAACAAGCAGGACTGAGCGCAATCGCGCGTCAGGGCTCGATCCGCGCCACCCGGCGCTTGCCCACTTCGAGCACCTTGTGCTCGCCCGGCACGAAGCGAAAATTCACGTCGGTTATCGTGCGGCCGTCCACCCGCACCGCGCCCTGGCTCACCAGGCGGCGCGCCTCGCTGGTCGAGGCGGTGAACTGCAACTGCTTCATCAGTTCGCAAATCCACAAGTCCTCGGCGATTCGATACACCTGCGCGCCGGCTGGAATTTCGCGGCGCTGGTGCTTGCTCTCGAAGTAATCCTCGGCGCGATCGGCGGCGGCCGCGTCGTGGTACTCGGTGACGATCGCGCGGGCGAGACGTTTTTTCGCCTCCATCGGATGCAACCCGCCGGATTTCACCGCCGCGATCTCTTCGGGCGTGGCCGCTGTCAGCAGCTCGTAGTATCGAACCATCAGTTTGTCGGGCACCGACATCAGCTTGCCGTACATGTCTTCGGGCTGGTCGGTGAGGCCGACGTAGTTTCCCAATGACTTGGACATCTTGCGCTCGCCGTCGAGGCCTTCGAGCAGCGGCATCGTCATGACCGCTTGCGGCGCCTGTCCGAAATGGCGTTGCAGGTCGCGGCCGACCAGCATGTTGAACTTCTGATCGGTGCCGCCAATCTCGAGGTCCGCTTCCAGCGCGACCGAATCGTAGCCCTGGATCACGGGATAGAGCAGCTCGTGCAGGAACAGCGGCTCCTCGGCAGCCAGCCGTTTCTCGAAGTCGTCGCGCTCGAGCAGACGCGCGACGCTGACCTTCGCCGCAATCTCAATCAGGCAGCGCACGCCCAGGTCGTTCATCCATTCGCTGTTGAAGCGGACCTCGGTCAGCCCGCGATCGAGAATCTTGAACGCCTGCGTCCGGTAGGTTTCCGCGTTGCGCTCGATCTGCTCGCGCGACAGCGGCTTGCGTGCCTCGTTGCGGCCGGTGGGATCGCCAATCATCGCGGTAAAGTCGCCGACCAGGAAAATCACGGTATGGCCGGCGTTCTGAAAATCGCGCAGCTTCTTCAGCGTCAGGCTGTGACCGAGATGCAGATCGGGCGCGGTCGGATCCATGCCGAGCTTGATCCTGAGCGGGCGGCCGAGCGCGAGCTTGGCCGAGAGCTCCGCCGGCGAAATAACCTCGACGGCGCCGCGCGCGAGCGTCGCCGCCTGTTCGTTCGCCCGCTTCTCATTCACGTTCCGCTTCGTCAATTCTGTGCGCCGCAGTGCCTGCAAGCACTCAAGCGTACAGGAATTTTCACGCCGCGGAATAGTGCCCGCACAGTAGCTGCGCGGTCACCAGCCGGCTAGCCGCGATTCGCTTTCGCTGCCTGCCCGCCCTGCAGATGCGCACGATCACTCACGCTTGCGATGCGGCGGCGACGTTCGCGGGCAGGTCGCGGCTGGCGAGCAGGGATCATGCGCAGCTCGCGTAAGCCTCGTTTCACCACGCCGACCGCGTGATTGTGAATCGTGCGAACTTCGCGCAGCCGGAACTCGCGCCCCGGGAACTCGAGCCTGCCGGTCCTGCAGGCGTGCGAAAATGTGTGCCGATGCACCCCGAAGCAAGTCGGTCCGTAGATGTCGCTAAGCAGCCACAGAGCGATCTCGTCGAGGTCCTTCATGCACCATCCGATACATTGGTAGTCGTCGATTGCGTTGGCGGCCACCGTGCACGCATCAACCGGCAACTCGTCCGCCACCAATCGTCTCGTCCGTCCGCTGTGAAGCAGCTCGCGCAAGCGGAAATAAAAGCGCAGTGCTTCCTCCGCTCTCCTGAAGCGGTTTTTGTTTTTCTCAAACATGGCAGGCCTATCCCTGGATAAAAATTTATGAGACCGCGCGCAGCGTGTGGCCGATGGGGCTAACCCAGGCCCCTCTCGCATCTGCACGAACGGCACAGCCATTCGAACGGGACGCGATACTTACCCGTACCAACGCGACGAGGGTTCCAATGTTTTGATGCTCTAGCGCGGTGCGCGCGGCAAAGTCAACAGAATGATTATAGTTGCAGACAATTTGTTACTAGCGATTCTCCGCTCGCAGTCGCTCAATGTACTCTAGCTGCGTTGGTTGTAGCGATTCATCGCCACTTCGAGTCCATGCTCCGCGAGCGCCTCGACCGCATTCGCTGCGCGCTCGAGAATCAGCGTCATCGCCTGTCTTTCGGCCGCGGTCATCGGGCGCAGCAGGTAGTCCTTGTTTTCCTCGGTCTTCGGCTGGCGGCCGGGCTCCATTTCGACAGTGAAACCCGGCGGGCGGCCGATTCCGATTCTGACCCGGATAAAGTCCGTTGTTCCGAGCGACTCCGCGATTGAACGAACACCGCGATTGCCGGCGTCGCCGCCGCCTTGCTTGATTCTCAGCCGGCCGGCTTCGAGATCGAGCTCGTCATGCAGCACGATCAAACGCTCGGGCGCGACTTTGAAATATCCGAGCAGATCCGAAATGCATTCACCGCTCAGATTGTAAAAGGTCTGCGGCTTGACGAGGATCGCTGGCTTGCCGGCCAGGGTTATTTCAGCGGTGACACCCTTGAATCTGCGCCGGCCAAATTCGACGCCTTGCGCCTTTGCGATTCGATCGACAGTCATGAATCCGGAATTGTGGCGCGAACGCGAATATTGCTCGCCGGGATTGCCCAGCCCGGCCACCACCCATTGAATCGACGGACGCGATTCGGATTCAGACTTCTTCGCGCGCGACGAACGGAAACTCCCGAACAGACGCTTGATCCCCGCCATCAAAATTCAACCGGCGCGAGTACGAACGCGGCGTTTAGATTTTGAGGGACTCGCGCGGACCAGCGGCGCGAGCGCTTTGAACAGCGCGTCCATCTCGGCCGGAGCGCCAATCGAGATTCTCAGAGCGTCCTGAAGCAGCGGCGTCGCGAAGTGCCGTACCAGGATTCGAGCGTGGCGCAACCCGCGCGTCACCGGCGCCATGTCGCGTCCCGGCATCCGCGCCAGCACGAAATTAGCCTGCGAGGGCGGCACCTCGAAGCCGAGCTTGCGCAGCCGCGCCTCGGTGCGGGCGCGCGTGTGGATTACCTTCGCGACATTGCGGCGCATCCAAGTGGAATCGCGCAGGGCTTCGGCTCCCGCGGCGAGCGCAACGCGGCTCAAGTTGTACGAATCCTTGACCTTCATCAGCGCATCGATCACCGACGGATGCGCGAAACACAGACCTAGCCGCATCCCGGCCAGCGAGTAGGACTTCGACAGCGTGCGCAGCACCACGACATTGCGAAAGCGCCGCACCAGGCCGAGCGCGTTCTCGTTGGCGAAGTCCACGTAGGCCTCGTCGATCACGAGCAGCCGGCCGTCCAGGCGTTTCGCGAGCGCACCGAGGTTGCGGGCGGGCGTCAGGGTGCCCGACGGCGAGTTGGGACTGCACACGATCGTGAGATTGGCGCGCGCGTCTGCGAGCGCGTCGAGCGGCAGCTCGAAGCCGGCGCCGACGGGACAGTGAACTATTCGCGCCTCCTGCACGAGCGCGAGCGTGTCGTACAGGGAATAGGTCGGGACCGGATATGCGACAGTGTCGCCGCTTCCGAGCGTCGCGCGAAAGACCATCGCGAGCAGTTCGTCCGAGCCGTTGCCCGCGATGATCATGTTTTGCGGAATCGAGTAGATCTGCGCCGCGCTCGCCACAAATTCGTCGGCACGCGGCGCGGGATAGAGCCGCAGCGCCGACCCCGCCATCGCTTTCGCAACCGCGCGGCGCACGCGCGGCGACGGCGGATACGGATTCTCATTGGTGTTGAGCTTGATCAGGCGCTGACCCGGGCGCGGCTGCTCGCCGGGCCGATACGGCGCCATCTTTTTGATCGATTCGCGGAACATCAGAGAATTATGAATCGAGCGGCAGCTTGATTCGACTACCCGTCCGCGACGAACGATAGCACGCCTCGATGGCCTCGACCGCGCGCAGTCCGTCGGTGCCGTCGGGCGACGGTTGCTCGCGGCCTTGAATTGCGCCGACAAAGTTTGCCGCGAGTGCGCGCGACGGAGCGAGAAAATCGCGCGAATCGAAACGACTCATCACCTCGTCGCGCGAGAACCCCGGCGCCGGACTGCCGTCAGCCTTCAGAATCGAGACGTCGTTGCGCGGATAACCCGCCATCACTCGCCCGTCGGTGCCGTAAATCTCGATCGCCGACAGCGGCGGCATGCTGCTCCAACTCGCCTCAACGACGCCAATCGCGCCCGACTTGAAATGCAAGATCATCGCGCCGGTATCGTCGACTTCGATCTGTTTGGCGAGGGTGCCGACCTGTCCGGAGACGGAATCGATCTCGCCCATGAACCAGATCGCGAGATCGGCAACATGAACGCCGAGATCGAGCATCGCGCCGCCGCCCGCTTCCGAAGCCATCGTGAACCACTTCTGCCCGGGCGCCCAGTTCTGGGGTCCGCCGTGCGACAGCCGCGCGCGAATGAAGTTGGGTGTGCCGATTGCGCCGTTGGTCACGGCGTCCTTGATAGCGCGTTCGACTCCGCCGAAGCGCCGCTGCATCGCGACCATCAGCACCCGCCCTGCTTTCGCCGCCGCCTCGACCATCGTGCGCGCAGCTGTCGCGGTCGGCGCCATCGGCTTTTCGACGAGCACGTGCGCTCCCGCGGCGAGCGCCTTCACGGTAAATTCGCAATGCAGATGGTTCGGCGTGAAGACTCCGACCGCGTCGGGACGCTCTCGCGCCAGCATCTCGTCGAAATTGGAATAAGTTTTTGGGCGGCCGGCGTCGTCGGGCAAGAGCGATCGTGCTACACGCTCGGCTTTCTCAGCAGTGCGACTCTGAATAGCGACGATCTGCACGTCGGCGACGCTCCGAAGCGCCGGAATGTGCGCGCGTTCGGCAATCGCGCCGGCGCCGGCAATCGCAATCCTGATCATCGGGAGCGTCCGCGAGGATTTGTTGCGCGTTTCGATTGGCGGCCCTGGATCGTGGAAGCCCGGATTGGTCCGGTCGACGCGAGCAGCCACTGGAGGTATGGAGGCGAGCCGCGATCCGCAGTCACCGCGAGGACTTCGGGCACCTCGTAGGTATGCATCTCGCGGATGCGCAGCTCCACTTTGATGTAGAGAGTCGCGCGAGTTTTGATAATCAGCAGGTATTCGCGATCGTCTTCGAGCGCGTCGCGCCATCGATAGATGGATCGCACCGGTCCGACGATGTTGACGCAGGCCGCCAGCCGTTCGCCGACCAGCGCGCGCGCGATCGAAAGAGCCTGCTCCTCGCTGCCGGTGGTCGCGAGAATCACCCTGATGCGATGGGGAGTTCGGGCCGGCATCTCAGCCCCGCGCCTCGCGCGCCAGGCGTTTGCGCAACTCGCCGGGAGTGCATCGATACTTGAACGCCTTACGATCGTTCACGAACAGAACCGGCACCTCGACGCCGAAGCGCGCCTCGAGGCCGGGGTCGCCGTCAATTTCGATCCGCTGGATGCGCGCGTCGAAGTTCGGCAGCTCGGCCGCAATCACGTGTTCCATCTCGCGGCAAAGCTCGCAGTCGTTACGTGTGTAGAGAATCAGCTCGATCATGACTGGGCGGTCGTCGAACCACGCATCGGGGTACTTTAGCTATCGTGGCGCAGGACTCCAAGCCGTTTCAGGACGGACTCGGTCGCGGGGCATGGAGACGTCCTCCTGAGCAGTCGCAGATGGGCGGCTAGCAGTAGTACGTCGGGCCATCGATCGACGTCGTACCACGCTGGACCTAGCGTGTACCGAAGGCCGGCGCGCTTGAGACGCTTCACGGTTGAATCGAATACGCCGCTGCTGCCCCATCGGATGCCGGTGAAGATCGGAGGCATCGGGCCGCGTACGCCTATTGCGTAGTAGCCCCCGTCGAGACTTGGCGCGATCACGATTCGATTGCGACGCAGCGCGTCGAGGCTCGCTGCGAGCAGCGCGGCTGGTAGCGAGGGCGTATCGGTGCCGATCAGTAGCGCGCCATCTGATGATAGCGGTTGGAGTGCTCGAGCCATTCTCATCCCGAGCGACCCGTCTCCCTGATCGATCAGTTCGGCGCCAAATCGCCGCGCCATCCGCTGGAAATATCTGCTGTGTTCGACGCCGTTCGGTGCACTGGCCGCGATGACGATGCTGGAGGCGCGGACCGCGACTGCCTTGGCGAGCGCGTCGCGAATGAATGCGTCGGACAATGCGGCCGCGGCGGCAGGTGTCATTGCTCCGATCAACCGGGTCTTGGCCTGATGCGCGACGGGTTCGCGGCAAAACACGATCAGCGCTGGCCGTGACTTTCTCACACAGTCACTTGATCGTGTTGGGGCGAATGATGTTTATCGGCATCCCAAAGAACTTCTTGACGAACTCCGCCACCGAGGTGATCGGCTTGGGCGTGATCGACGGGTCGCTCAAGGGCCCGCTAACGTGGAAGTACGCCGCGACCAGTTTGCCGGTGCCTGAGCCGATGCGTTCGCCGATCAGTGGAATGTGGTTCAACACCCAGTCGACCGTGTCGAACGGAAACATGCCGACCTGCATATCGATCGCGCCCGCGCCGAACTGAAGGCTGCCGCTGGCCGAGATATCCATCACCGGTCCGCGCAGGGCGAAGTTGTCAGTGTAGAAGAGCCCGCCCTTGCCCTTGAAATCGGTGAAAATTGTTTTGAACGGGACGCCATTGATGCGCGGGTCGGGAATCTGCGCGCTCAGCCAATTCTTGATGTCGAGAAAACTCAGGAGGCGCGAGAGCAGCGTAAACTTGTTGAGGGTTCCATCTCTGACCGTGATCGTCATGTCGCCGGCAAGAGTTTCGAAAAAGTCGGTGTCGGTGTTGGCCCACAAATCGATGGCGAGAAAGAGATGGCCCAGCAATGGCGACTGCTTGTTCTCGCCGCCGAGCATGAAGAGCGGCGCGGGATCCATGTCGGCGGCACTGCCGGTCATGTGCATCCAGTTGTCGGGGGCGCGGCCGACCAGTTCGAGCTTCATCTTGCCGCGATAGGCGGTCCCGCTTATGTTGTAAACGCGCCAATCGACGATCGGGCTGCGCGTGAAATCGGTCTTGACGTCGGTCATCTGAAAGGCGGCGAGGTGTGCCGCGCGCGCTTCGATATGACCGAGGCACGGAACCGGAAAATGGATCGGCGGCGCGGCCGGCGACCACGGCATCCGCACAAACCTCATCACCTCGAGATCGAGTTTCTGCACGGTGGCGTCGATGCGAATCGTCGGATGGGTATAGTCGGCGACGGTGACGCGGAAATCGATCGCGGAATCCTCGAGCTTCGAGCCCGGCATCGACAGGACGACCTGCTTGCGATGCATCGTGAGCGTCGCGCCCTGAACGAGAATCGGCGCGCGCAGAAAATTAAATTTCACGTCGCCGTTGGCCAGCACCAGCTTGCCTTCGGGCGTCATGCCGCCGGGAGTGGTGGGATCGCTGTTGACGACTACTTTGCCGCCAATCGGTCCGCTAGCGGCGAAGTCGGATGGATCGACGAGCAGCTGCAGCCAGGTTTCCGCGGGGAAGTCATGAAGTTCCAACGTCAGATCGCGCGGAACGACGCCCTGTTTTGCGAAGTTCACAGTGCCATCGAGGGTCGCGTCGCCACCGGTCGCGGCCAACCTCACGCGGTCGAACTTGATTGAACCCGGATTGATAGTGACGGTGCCGCGGGAAACTCTGAGCGGTCCGGGCGAACCCTTGATATTGACGACGGCGCCGATGGCGTCAGCGCGCACCTGGTAATCCTTGGGCGGGACCAGGGTCTTCACGCTCAACTTTCCAGATGCGTTCGTGACGACTTCCACGCGGCCGCTCAGGCGCTCGAGGCGATCGCGATCCTTCAGTTGATACAGCTCGAGCGCCCTGGCGATGGCGGGGAACAGCTCGGTGAGGTCTGCGTCGACGGTTACGCTGGTCTTATAGTCCGCGCCCTCGACTCCGTTGGCCAGGTTGGCGGTGGTGACAAGGTCGTGGACCGCGGAATTTCCGAACTTCGCGGTGCCCTGCGAAATCGTGAGCAGCCCTTTCGAGTAGCTCAGTTGTGCGCTGAGACCCTGCACCGGCGGCAGTTTCGTATCAGCTGGAATTGTGAAGCCGACGTTCTCGATGGTTCCGGTGACCACCAAGTTCTTGCGAATGGTATCGACCGGGGCAGTCTTGATCTCGTCGAGCGCGGCGCTGAGCGTCGCGTCGCCGACTGTGACCTTGCCGGGTCCGAGCCGGTTGAGCATAGCGACGAAGTCGGCCGGCAGACGGCGCACCGACAGCAGTCTCTGCTTGACGGCGGCCGCGTCGAAGCGAAACCCGCCGAGATGGATTCCCAGTTCAGGCTTTTCACTTAGAGGACGGAGCAGCTCGGTGTCTCCGGACAGCACGGGGGTGTTGACGTGGCGCAAAACGATTTGCGAGATAGCGTATTTGCCGTCGGTGATGTCGAAGGCGGCGTGCAAAGAATAAGCGCCGAGGTCGACTGGCGCGGCGAGGCGCTCGCTCTTGAGTATCAGATTCTGCGCGCTCGCATCGCTGACGGCGGTCACCGAGCCGTCGTCATGAAGCGAGAACTTCACGGAATTCTCGACGGTGCCGACCAGCGCGAAACCCTCGGCCTCGATTCCTTCCAGCGGCACGTCCCAAGTCCAGAACTCTCCATGTGCAAATTCGCCGGGCCGCGAATTGTTCCCATAGCCAAGATTGAATTTGCCGCTTACGTGCGCTCCGGAGACGCGCGATTGAAGCAGTGCGCCGCTGAACCCGAGCTGCCATCGGTAAGGCTCGCGCCGGGTGCGGTACGCGACGATTCCAACATGATCGGCGACGCCGACACCGTCGGCATATCGCACCGTCGCGTCGATCGTCTCGACGCGCCAACAAATTCGCGACAGCGCGTGCAACACGTCCTGCAAGGCGTCGATCGAGGGCGTGCCGGGACGCGGCATCGGGAACGCGGCCGCGTTGCCGGAGTTCACCGGCAGTGTGATTTCGGGACTGGTCGCGGTCACCCGGTAAAGCGGCAGCCCGGTGCTGACGAAAATCGAGTGGTACGAGATGACCACCTGCAGCGACTTGAGCTTGACGATTTCATGTCCGTTGGCGATCACCTGCGGGTGGTCGAGGACGACTATCAGGTGGGTGCCGAGATGAACGGAAGTGGCGCGCGGGATGATCTCGACGCCGGTGCGGGTGCGGACCGAGGCCAGAACGTAAGTGACAATGCGCGACTGGTTGAATGCGATCAACGCCGCCAAGCCGCCGAATACGATTGCCAGGATGAGCGCGGAGAGCGCGGCGATTCGGACCAGTCTCATCATTGCCGTGACGCCGTAGGCGCGTCCGACGCTGCGCAGTCCGCCTGGCTCACGAAGCGATCAGTTGCTGTCGGCCATCTCCGACGGCGGCGCGTCGATGTATCCCGCACGATGCTTGTTCCTGAGCCCCGTCTTGAGAACACGGTTGCGCAGCCGCACCGACTTCGGCGTGACTTCGACCAGCTCTTCCTCGTCGATCCATTCCAGCGCCGCGTCGAGTGTCGGGACGCGCGCCGGCGACAGTCGAATCGCTTCGTCGTGGCCTGAGGCGCGCATGTTGCTGAGCTTTTTTTCACGGCACACGTTGACGGGCAAGTTTATCTCACGAGCATACTCGCCGACGATCATCCCCTCGTAAACCGGCTCGCCGGGCCCGACGAAGAATATCCCGCGCTCCTGCAAATGGAAGATCGCGTAAGGCGTGCTGACGCCCTCGCGATCGGAAATCATCGCCCCGTTGGCGCGCGAGCGGATCGTTCCGGACCACGGCGCGTAGCCGTTGAACAGCGTATTCATCAGGCCGTTGCCGCGCGTGTTTTCAAGGAAGCGGCCGCGAAACCCGATCAGACCGCGCGCGGGAATGTCATATTCCAGGCGCACGCGGCTGCTCGCATGAGTAACCATCGTGCGCATCCTGCCCTTGCGCGTCGAGAGCATCTGCGTGACCACGCCGATACATTCCGCGGGGATGTCGATGACGAGCATCTCCATCGGCTCGAGGATTTCGCCGTCGGCCTGCTTGGTGATGACGGTGGGCTTCGAGACCTGCATCTCATAGCCTTCACGGCGCATGGTTTCGACGATCACTGCGAGCTGCAATTCGCCGCGGCCCATCACGCGCCACGAGTCGTGGGTCAGTTGCTCGACGCGGGTACTCACGTTGCGCCGCGCTTCGAATTCGATTCGCTCGCCGAGCTTGCGCGAGGTGACGAAGTCTCCTTCGCGGCCCGCCCACGGCGAATTGTTCACCGAGAAAGTCATCGCAACGGTCGGCTCGTCGATACGAATCGGCGGCAGCGGGCGCGGGTTCTCGAGGTCGGCGATGGTTTCGCCGATCGCGATGTCCTCGACGCCCGCGACGATCACTATCTCGCCCGCGCTGGCGGTATCGCGCTCGACGCGCGTCAGCCCCTGCCCTCCGTAGATGTGAGCGACCTTGCAGACCGCAGTCTTGCCGTCGCGGCGGCACAGCGAATAGTTCTGCGACGCCGTCATCGAGCCGGCGATGATCCTGCCGACCGCGAGGCGGCCGACGTAATCGTCGTAGTCGATATTATTGACCTGGAATTGGAGGGTCGCGTCGGGATCGACTTCGGGGCCGGGCAGATGCGCGACGATCGCGTCGAACAGCGGCACCAGGTTTTCGCTCGGGGTATCGAGCCGGAGCGACGCGGTGCCGGCGCGCGCCTGCGTGTAGAGCACAGGGAAATCGAGCTGGCTCTCGTTGGCGCCGAGGTCGATGAACAGATCGTAGACCTCGTCGAGAACCTCGGGCGCGCGCGCGTCGGCGCGATCGATCTTGTTGATGCAGAGAATCGCCGGCAGGTTGGACTCGAGCGCCTTCTTGAGCACGAATCGGGTCTGCGGCAGCGGACCCTCGCACGCATCGACCAGGAGCAGCACGCCGTCCACCATCGACAGCGTACGCTCGACCTCGCCACCGAAATCGGAATGGCCGGGAGTATCGACGATGTTGATGCGTGTCTCACCCCACAGGATCGAGGTGTTCTTGGCCATGATCGTGATGCCGCGCTCGCGCTCGAGCGCGTTGGAATCCATGACGCGGTCGATGACCTGCTCGTTGGCGCGGAACACGCCCGACTGCCGCAGCATCGCGTCGACCCGAGTGGTTTTGCCGTGATCGACGTGGGCGACGATCGCTAAATTTCTTATATCTGGGCGTCTCATAGTGTGATGAATGCTAAAACGCGGCCGAGCCCGTCAGGTTCGCCCGCGCGTGAAATGTATTGTAGCCGTCGATTGAAGCAGAGTAAACGCAGGGGCGCGAAGGAGTGGCGAAACATTCCCGTAACGCGCGCTATTTTCTGTCCCATCTCCCTGCAAGGGAGAGGGGAAGAGATCTGCATCGGCGGAGATGTTTTACGCGGGATGCTACGGCGAGGGCGCGGGCGTGCCGAGGTTTTGTTGGCGCTGGAGCTTCTGGAGCAGTTGCGCGATGTTTTTTACCTCGCTGACGCGCCAATAGCCGTCGTCATCGCGCGCCAGATGGATTTCCCATTCCTGCCCTTTGTTGTCCTTGAAGTCCGTGTATGCGGTCTCGCCGTTGCGATGCATCAGCACGAGCGAGCCCGCCACAGCCACGCCGGGCATCTGCACCTCGCGCGCGCCGTCATCGACTTTCTTGACCGCCCACGCCTGCGTGACCTGCGCCATCGGCTTGGCGAGAAGATCGATCGCGGCATTGCCGAGCATCGCGCTCAGCGGATCGGTCCCGCCCTGCTGCTGCACCATCTCGCGGCCGGCGTGCTTCACGACGCTTTCAAAATCGACGTACTTAGCCGCTTCGTCGCCGTCGCGCGCGTCGATTGCCTGCTTCATCCGGAGCACGGCCCAAGTCGGAGTGTATGGCAGGTAAAACACCGCCCAGCCGGTGATGGCCGCCAGGATAAGGATCGCGGTGAAGTGGCGAAAGACGAATCGCATCGCGTGGTCCGGTTGATTCAGCGCGGCGATAGCAGGCTGGCGGCCGCCTTGTCGAGCAGCCAGATGACCTCGCCATTGTGCGGGGCGACGATCTGCGCCGGGAACTTGTCGGGGTCGCGCGGTCCTTGCAGGATATCTTTCACCGCGGCGGCCTTGCCCTGCCCCGCCACCAGGAACATCACGCGCTGCGAATTGTTGATGACCGGCGGCGTGAACGTCAGGCGCTTGCGCGGTTCGGCGTCGACCTCGACGGCAACCACCATGCGCTGCGTTTCGTGGATTGCGGGATCGCCGGGAAACAGCGACGCCGTATGGCGATTGTCGCCAAGGCCGAGCATCACGAGGTCGAAGCGCGGAAATTCGCTTTGGTTGTCGCCAAGGCCGAACCGCTTGCGCAATTCATCTTCGTAAGCGGCCGCCGCCGAGGCCGGCGGATCCTCGCCACGCATCCGATGCACCTGGTCGGGCCGAAGCCCGAGCTTGCTCAGCATCGTGCGATTCGCCATCGCGTAGTTGCTCTCGGCGTGATCGGGCGGGACGCATCGCTCGTCGCCCCAGAAAAATTGTACTTCCTTCCAGTCGACGCTCAGGCGAAACCGCGTCGCGAGCAGGTCGTAGGTGGCGGCGGGCGTCGAGCCGCCCGAGAGACAGAGCGTGAACTCGCCGTGGGTGCAGATGGCCTCGCCCGCGATGTGCGCCGTTTCTTCGGCGGCACGGATGTAGAGTTCCTGCGCGTCGTTCAGAATGATCAGTTTCGGTTCTGGCATACGACACCGTCCGGCGGTGGAGTAGAGATCTCAAAGCTAGCCGATGACGCCCGGTCCGCGCCAGATCGCACAGTTTTCGCGATCGCGGCGAAGTCTACCCTTCGATCGCCGCGACGATCTCCTGCCGAAGCGCTGCGATCGCGTTGATCGGGTCCGTACCCGCCAGATGCACGCGAATGACGCGCCGCCCGTGCGCTTCGAGTGACTGGAAATCGCCCAGGTACTGTGCCTCGTTGAGTTTTGCGAAATCGTACGGCGCGTTGGGAATCGCAATCGTGTCGCGATGGTCCTGCGTGATCTGCAGGAACAGCCCGGTGTTCGGGCCGCCCTTGTGCAACTGTCCCGTCGAATGCAGACAGCGCGGGCCGTAGCCGAACGTCGTCGCGACGCCGTAGCGCTCGATGACAGCTTTGCGAATCGCCGCGATCTCCTTGTCCACGGTCGGATTCGGCGAAACGTACGCCATCGTGGCAAAGTAGTCGCCCGGCCGCGCGAGATTCATGAATCCGGCGAGCATCGCGCGAAACTCGTGCCGGCCTTTCAGCGCGTCGCCCGCCAGGCCGCCGGAAAAGAGCGCAAGGTTGCCCTTCTCTGCCATCGGCGGCTGCGACGGAAGCTGCTTGCCCCGCGCGAACTCCGCCAGCAGGCGGCGAGTGTTGTCCTTGCTCCCCTGAACTTCGGGTTGCTTGAACGGTTCAACCCCGATCACCGCGGCGGCGGTCGCCGAGGCGATCTCCCAGCGCATGAACTCCTCGCCGAGATCGATTTTGTCCGACAGCGTGATCTGCACGGTCGGGAAGCCGGCATTCTTGATCGCCTGGAACGCCACATCCTGCGCGGCATCGGCGCCACTGCTGAGCATAAGGTAAACGAACGTGCGGTCATCGCCGTAGAACTTCGCGTCGACGATCGGCTCGTCGCAAACCGGCACGATCCCGATGCCGTCCTTGCCGGTGCTCTCGGCGATCAATTGCTCGACCCACAGGCCGAACGAGCTGAGCGGCGGCGAGACGATGAACGTAACCTTGTCGCGGCCCGCCTTCGCGAGCGCGCCGACGGCAGCTCCCAGGCTCACGCTGGGATTTTCTTCGACTCGCACGCGTGCCGCGGTGCTGTGCATCATCCGAA